>DASWGX010000524.1:0-1736 GCA_036393455.1 Polyangiaceae bacterium | reverse complement strand
CGGGTCGCGCTCCAGCAAGAACGCGAGCTCGGGATAGCACTCGAACAGCCGCTCGAAGTACTCGAGCATCCCGCCATCGTCCACGTTGCACAGCGTGTCGAGGGTGACCGCCGGCAGCGCGTCCGCGCCGGCAGAATCTGGCAAACCCGCGTCCGCCCCCACCGCACCGTCGTCATCTCCCCCACACGCCCCACCAGTCAGTAAACCAATCGCTACAACGGCTACCCACCTAACCATGCGCAACCACACCTCGGTGTTGCGAAAGACGGCACGCCCCCCGAACGAAGCACATTCCGATCCAACGGGGGACACGCTCCCCCCAACCAACCCGCCGCCAGTACTCAAAAAATCCGCCTACCCGTCCATTTTCCGCTGCGGCGCAACCGCCGCCTGGAATCGCCGATATCGGGTTCATGGCACGCAAACCTCGCAGTCTCGTCGTCATTCCCGGATGGCCGCATCACTTCACGACCCGCGGCAACAACAAGCGCCGGGTGTTCAGCTACCCGCGCGACTACCTGCACTTCATGCGGCTCGTCCGCTCAGGCGTGGCGCGCGCTGACATCCAGGTGCACGGCCTCGCGCTGATGGCGAATCACGCGCACGTCATCGCGACACCTGCCGCCGTCGGCGACGGCGCGGAATTCATGAAGCACGTGTCGCAAGTCTACGCGCAGGTACGCAACAAGAGCCGCGAGACGTCCGGCAAGCTCTTCGAGGAGCGCTACTTCTGCGAGCCGTTTCGCGACCTCGATCACCTCGGCGTCGCTACTGCCTACGTCGACGCTAACGGAGTTCGCGCCGGCCTTGTCGCATCGCCCGAGCTGCATCGATGGACCTCCGCCGGCATCCACATGGGTGAACCGAATCGCTCTGACGTTCCGCTGGACGTATGGACGCCGAGCCCCTGGTACCAGCGGCTGGGTTCGGGCCCCGCCGAGCGCGCCGGCGAGTACCGGAAGTTCATGGCCGCGTACCTATCGCGGCTGCCTTACGAGGTTCCGTTCCCCGAGGTCGATGCCATCGAAAAGCAGGCGTCGGGGCACTACACAAAACGGATTCGGAGGCCCGACGGATCGTCCGCTCGAGAGCCCGTTGCGAAGAAATGGACGGGTAGGCCAAAAAGGTGAGCGATAATAATTGGTTATGATCCTAGAGCGTGTCCCCGCGGAGGCGGAGGCCGGGGGGGAGGGAGTCGCCGAGGGCGACGCGCTGCTCGCGGGCTTCGAGGGAGACGATTTGCTCGACGAGGTGGGCGCAGCGCTCGCCGTTGGGTGCGGTGCGGAGCTTGGCGGCGAGGCGCGCGCGCAAGTCGGGCTCGATGTCGCGCGAGCGGTCGCCGGTGCGGCGGCCGAGCTGGGCCATGGGGAACGCGGCGAGCTCCGGGTTGGGCCAGTCGGCGTCGACGAGCTGCTCGATCCACGGCGCCGCGGCGGCCGGGGGGACGACCGCGTTGAGCGGGCCGTACAGCGGCGCGCGCGCAGCGAGGCGGCCGAGCGCCCAGAAGTAGATGCCGTCGGTGCGCGATTTTTTCGACTCGAGCCGGCGCGCGAGCTCTTCGCACAGCTTCATCTTGTGGCCGACATCGAGGCGCTCGAGGTTGGCGAGCACGCGCCACATCTCCGCCGCCTCTTGTTTGGTCGGCTTGACCTGGTTCCACTTTGTCTTTTGCTTGGGGCTCGGCAAGAACAGCTGGGCGAGGCGATCGTAGATCTGCTCTTGCTGCCCCTTGCTGA
>DASWGX010000523.1:0-2323 GCA_036393455.1 Polyangiaceae bacterium | reverse complement strand
CCTCGCGCGTCGCCGCGGCCGCGGCTCCATTGCCGGCTCCGACGCGCATTGCGCTACGGCTCGAGAAGGTGTCGCGACGGCTCGGCGTGACGCTCGGAAAGGACCAGGTAGCGGGCTACCTCTCGGCGCTCGAGTTCGACGTGAATCCGGGCGCCGACGGCGTTCTCGATGTCACGGTTCCGTCCTTCCGCGCCACCAAAGACGTGACCGAGGAGGTGGACTTGATCGAAGAAGTCGGCCGCTCCTACGGCTACAACAACATCGTGCCCGAGCCTCCCACCGTCGTGCTCGGAGCCCCCGATGCGAACCGGCGAAAAAGCCTCGAAAAACGGGTGCGGGCCTACTTGACGCTCTCGAGCGGCTTCGACGAGGTGCTCACCTACAGCTTCGCTTTCGATCCGTTCCTCGAGCGCATCGGGGCGGTTCCCGCGCGGCGCTGCCGCCTCAAAAACCCCATTTCCGCGGAGCTGAGCGCGCTCAGAACCGACCTTTGTACCGGGCTCGTTGGCGTGCTCGACAAGAACGCCGCCCGCCACGACGCGCTCGGCGTGTTCGAGCTCGGTCGCGTCTTTCTGGCCGAGCGCGGAGAAGACGGGCTTCCATTGCAGCCGGTGCACCTCGCCGCGCTGGTTTCCGACGCCGCTTTGCGAGAGGACGCCAACGCGGCGCTGTTCTTTCGCCTCAAGGGAGCCGTCATCGGTCTTTTCGCGGCGCTCGAGCGCGCGCGTCCCGTATTGCGGCAGGGCAACGTGCCCCACGCTTGGGCGCATCCTGCGCGCCAGGCTCGCGTCGAGCTCGACGGCCGCGACGTCGGCTACGTCGCCGAGCTCCATCCGCTCACGCTCGGCCGGCTCGAACGCCCCACGGCCGCAGCGGTTTTCGAGCTCGACTTCGAGCAGATTCTCGAGGCGGAGCCCATCGCACACCACGCCGTCGCGCCGCCACCGTTTCCGCCCGCCCGCCGTGACTTCGCCGTCGTGGTGCCGGAAGCGGTGCGCGCCGAGGACGTGCACGCCGCCATCGCCGGCGCGGCGCCCGAAGTCGCCGACGTCGGGTTTCAGTCGTTTTACCGCGGCGCCGGAGTACCGGAGGGCCAAAAGAGCCTCGCGTGGTCGGTCGTTCTGCGCCACTCCGAGCACACGCTCGACGAGGCCGAAGTCCAGCGTATCTCGGATGCCATCGTCGCGGCCGTCGCACGGCGCACGGGCGGGAGGCTGCGCTGAGGCTCCGCGTGTTGCCATCGCGTGACGCCGGACTAGGTTTCACGCACAAGGAGTCTCCATGCCCAAGGCTCGCGTTGCCGTTCTCAAAGTAAAGCCGGAAACCATCCTGAGCGACGTCGAGCGCCTGTGCGAGCTCGCCGGCGTCACCCAGGCCCTGGCTCGCGGCAAAACGACGATCCTCAAGGACAACATTTCCTGGCACTACCCCTTCCCCGGCGCGAACACGACGCCGTGGCAACTGGAGGGGACGATTCGAGCGCTGCGCAGCGCCGGTTTCGACGAGCTATCGTGCGTTCAGAACAAGACCGTCGTCACCAACGCGTTCAAGGGCGAGGACCTGAACCACTACGTGCCGATCTTTCAGCGCTACGGCATCCCCGTGCTCTATAACTTCCGGGACACCGACATGAAATGGGTCGAGTACCGGCCGAAGGCGCGCATGCACGTGCTGCACGAGATTTTTTCGGACGGTATCCAGGTGCCTGACTATTTCTTCGGCAAGAACATCGTTCACCTGCCCACCGTCAAGTGCCACATCTACACGACGACCACCGGGGCGATGAAGAACGCTTTCGGCGGCTTGCTCAATACCAAGCGCCACTACACGCATTCGTGGATTCATCGCACGCTGGTCGACTTGCTCGCGATTCAGAAGGAGATCCACACGGGGCTCTTCGCGGTGATGGACGGCACCACCGCCGGTAACGGACCGGGGCCGCGCACCATGTTCCCCGTGGTGAAGGACTATATGCTGGCGAGCGAAGACCAGGTTGCCATCGACGCGGTCGCCGCCAAGATGATGGGCTTCGATCCGCTGGGGCTCGAGTACATTTCCGTAGCGCACGAGGACGGGCTCGGCGTCGGAGACCCGCGCGACATCGAGGTGCTCGGCGACGACATTTCCGGAGAGAACTGGGGCTTCCAGGTGGGCGACAACGCGGCCAGCATGGTCGGCGACGTCATGTGGTTCGGCCCGCTCAAGAAGTTTCAGAAGCTATTTTTCCACACGCCGCTCGTCAATGCGTTCGTGTTCGGGAGCGAAGCCTATCACGACTACTATCGCTGGCCGCGCAAGGACCGCAGGGTGTTCGAAAAGTGGA
>DASWGX010000522.1:0-3521 GCA_036393455.1 Polyangiaceae bacterium | reverse complement strand
TCGCCCATGGATTCGTCGACGCTCGCGCCGAAGATCACGTTGGCATCCTCGTGCGCCTGCTCCTGGACCAGGGAAGCGGCCTCCTGGATTTCCTTCATCTTCATGTCGGGGCCGCCGACGATGTTGATGAGGACGCCGGTGGCGCCTTCGACCGAGATGTCGTCGAGTAGCGGCGATTGCACGGCGTGCTCCGCCGCGATGCGCGCGCGGCCTTCGCCTTTGGCCATACCGGTGCCCATCAGCGCTCGGCCCATGCCGTTCATCACCGTGGTCACGTCGGCGAAGTCGACGTTGACGATGCCGTCGAGGGTGATGAGGTCGCTGATGCCGCGTACGGCCTGGTAGAGCACCTCGTCCGCCTTGCGGAAGGCTTCGACGAAAGTGAGGTCGTCGTCGGCGAGACTGAGCAGCTTCTCGTTCGGGATGGTGATGAGCGTGTCGACGTGCTCCCCCAGCGTTTCGAGACCGAGGTCGGCGCGGCGCTGGCGCTGGCGGCCTTCGAAGCCGAACGGCTTGGTCACGACGCCGACGGTGAGCGCGCCGGCCTCCTTCGCGAGCTGCGCGATGATCGGCGCCGCGCCCGTACCGGTGCCGCCGCCCATGCCCGCGGTGATGAAGACCATGTCGGCGCCCGCGACGAGCTCTTTGATGCGCTGGGCGTCTTCCATGGCCGCTTTGCGGCCGCGCTCCGGATCCGCGCCGGCGCCGAGGCCGCGCGTGATGTTGGAGCCGATGTGAACCTTTTCGGGAGCCTCGTTGGCGTTGAGCGCTTGAACGTCGGTGTTCACGCTGATGAACTCGACGCCCTCGAGCCCGAAATGGATCATGGTGTTGATGGCGTTGCCTCCCGAGCCCCCGACGCCGATCACCTTGATCCGCGCCTGATATTGTTGGGTCTCGTCGGCGAAACTGATCGAGAAGTTCATGACTGGTCCTCTTTTCCCGGCCTCCGCCTCGAAAGCACGTCTTTGTCCCAAGGGCTGCCTCCCTTGACGCGGGACCGACGCTTGCTCCGTGGCTCGGGTTTCTTGCTCGTTCCGATGGGTACTCCTGGAAAAACTCTCCGCGGTCGTGGCTCTCGGCTCAAAATGCCGCCTTGAGCCAGCCCCAGAATCCGGACGCGCGCTCGCGCACCTCGCTGGTGTCGCCGATGTCGAGCGGAGTCTCTTCGGCCGCGCCGCCACGGGCGCGCGCGTCGGCGAGCGCTTGTGCGCCGTAGCGGACCAGGCCCACTCCGGTCGCGTACTGCGGTCCTTGCACGAGCTGCACGATGCCCTTCACGCCCACCGGAAACCCGAGGCGAACCGGCATGCCGAGCACCTCCTCGGCGCACTCGACCATGCCTTCCATCAGTACGGCGCCGCCCGTGAGCACGGCGCCCGAGCTCACTTGCTCGAGCAGGCCCGTTTCTTCGATGCGGCGGCGCGCCTCGCTGAAGATCTCCTCCACGCGCGGCTCGATGATGTCGCTCAAGAGCCGGCGCGCGGCGCGGCGCGGCGAATGGCCGCCCACGCCCGGCACTTCTATTTCCTCGTCGTCGGCGATCATGCGCCCGAGCGCGCAGCCGTAGTTGCGCTTGAGCCGCTCGGCTTCGGCCATGGGCGTGCGGAGCCCGGCGGCGATGTCGCTCGTGATGTTGTTGCCGCCGGCGGGAATGACGCTCGTGTGCACGATGCCGCCGTCGGCGTAGAGCAAGAGGTCCGTCGTGCCGCCGCCGATGTCGATCACGGCGACGCCGATTTCCTTTTCGTCTTCGCTCAAGACGGCGTCCGCGCTGGCGAGCGGCTCGAGCACGACGTCCGCGACGCTCAGGTTGCAGCGCTCGATGCAGCGGATCACGTTCTGCACGCAGCCCGTCGCCGCGGTGACGAGGTTCACGCGCACCTGCAGACGCACGCCGCTCATGCCGATCGGGTCGCGGATGCCGTCCTGGTTGTCGACCACGTATTCGCGCGGCAGCGCGTGCAGGATCATGCGGTCGGCGTCGACGGGGATCGCCCGAGCCCCTTCGAGGACGCGTTCGAGGTCCGTCCGCTTGACCTCCCGACTCGACGTGGCGCAGACGCCATCGCTCACTTGGCAGCGGATGTGACTGCCCGCGACTCCGGCATACACCGTGTTGATCTCGACACCGGCCATGGTTTGCGCGGCGTCGATCGCCTCGCGGATCGACCGCACGGTCCATTCGATGTTGCTGACGACGCCCTTGCGCAGGCCGCGGCACGGTACGTTGCCGACGCCGAGAATCGTGATGCCTTCGGCGTCGACTTCTCCGACGACCGCCGACACCTTGGTGGTGCCGAGGTCCAGGCCGACGACGATCTCCGGGGCGCTGTGGCGGGTCATGATGGCTCTCGGTTCTTCCCTTCGTGGGCGCGGTGACGCCGCGCGAAATCCTGGCGGACGCTGTCATAGCGCCCCAAAAGTGGCCAACTTTTGGCAACGCTTTCGCCGGTCGTTTCGGCCTGTTCGGGTTTGCGGGTCGGCATCAGCGCATCCTGACGACGACACGCTCGGGGTGGGCGCGATTGTCGGCAAACACCGCGGACGGCTCGCGCCCGGCCCGAACCCGTTCGAGCACTCGCGCGGCGCGAAGCAGCTGCTTTTGCCAGGGCGGCTCGCCCAGGTAGAGCGCTATGGCCTTCTCTCCGACCATCAGCACCGCTTCGCCGCCCGGCGCGAGGTGGACCTCCTCGGCGTCGTAGCGCTTGCTGACGGGCAGGGCCCGGTAGCGGCGTAAAAGCTCGAGCGCGCCGCCGAGCCGCTCTCTGGCATGATCCCGATCGCGGCCGAAGTCGCGCGGGTCGAGGCCCGTGATGACGGGCAAATCGAAGGGGTCCCCCGGCTCGAGCCGCTTGAAGGGATCGCCGGAACGCGCAACGAGATAGAGCGCCCCGTCGACGGACGTCACGGCGGCGGCCTCGCGCTCGACGAGGTCGACCACGAGCGTACCGGGCAGCTTGCGCTCGATGTGGGCCTTCTCTACCCAGGGCACCTCGACCAGACGCCGCTCCGCGGTGAGAGCGTCCAGAGCGAAGATGTTCCGGCCCTTTTCGATGCCGGCGGCCTCCATCACGGCTCGGGTGCCGAGCCGGCGTGCTCCCCGCACGTCGACCTCTTCGATCGCGAAGCGCGGCGTGCTCAGAGCATAGTGGCGAACCGCCCAGCCGAGGCCGAGCGCCGAGCCCACCACCATGACGAGGCCGAGCACGAACCGGCCCGCGCGGCCCGCCGTGCTCGGCGAACGCACGGCACCGGGCGAATTTCCGCTTTCCGAGACCGGCTCGCCGTCGACGGCGCCGCGCTCGCTCGGCGCGTCGATCACGTCGTAGAAAGCTTCGTGACCCGACGCCGTCACGGCTCGCCTCCGTCGTTCCCGCCGCCGTCGTTCGCGCGCTCCGCTGCGGGCGCGGCCATCGCGCCGAGCGCCGGCTTGGCTACCAGATCCGCGGCCACGCTGGTCAAAATCTTGTTGATATCGCCGGCACCCAAAGCAATCACGATATCCCCCGGGCGCGGGG
>DASWGX010000521.1:0-7171 GCA_036393455.1 Polyangiaceae bacterium | reverse complement strand
CGCGCGTCCCGAGCAGCGCCGCAGCGTGACTCCGAAACCGCGCCTCGTCGCGATCGACGGCGGCCCAGTGCATGCCGAGGGCGCGAGCTTGGTGGAGCGGATCGATGGGTTGAACGCACCCGAAGTCGAGGAAAGTGATGGAGCCATCGGAATGAAACAGATAGTTGCCGGGATGTGGATCGGCATTGAACATGCCGCCAACCAGGTTGCCGCGGAAAACGAAGCGCCAGAGCGTTCTCGCGTAGCGGCCTCTGAGCGTCGCATCGGCTCGGGCGGCGACGTCGAGGTCGTCGCCTTGCACCAGCATGCTGGTCAGCACGCGGCGACTCGAACGAGCCAGGATGACTTCGGGAATCTTGATGTCGGCGTTTCCCGCGTGCAGGTCCGCGAAGGCGCGCTGCCGCTCCGCTTCCAGGCAATAGTCGAGCTCCTCCCTGAAACGGCTGCGCACGACGTCGAAAATTTCGTCGGCGTTCATGCCGCGCGGGGCGATCAACCCGGCGATACCCTTGAGCACTTCGGCGTTCTTGAGGTCGCTCTCGATGGCTTCGGCGATTTTCGGGTGCTGGACTTTCACGGCGACCTGGCGCCCGTCGGCAAGGCGCGCGCGGTGGACCTGGCCGATCGATGCGCTGGCGAACGGCGTGTCTTCCCACTCGGCGAACAGCGCGTCGAGGGGAGCCTGGAGCTCGCTTTCGACCAGGTCTCGAATCTCGGTCGCGCTCGACCTCGGCGCACCGGCGCGCAGCGCCCCGAGTGTTCGCTCGTAGAGCTCCCGCTGCGATTCCGGCACGAGCCCGTCGACGTAGCTCAACGTCTGCCCCATCTTCGCGGCGAGGCCGCGCAAAGTCCCCAGCACCTCGGCCGCGTGCGCTGCCGCCCGATCGCCGCCCCTGTGCAGCAACATCGACGCCCCGGTTTCAGCGCCGACTCGCGCCAGCCGGGCAAGGCGTCCGAGGCGGCCGGTCGGAATCGAACGCTCGTCAGTCATACTGGCCCGAGCGTCTTATAGCAGGCGGTGGCGCCGAAGCAGCCAAGCGAGCCCGGCGACGATGGCAAGGGTCAGCAACCAGAAATAGCCGTAGCCGTAGTGCCAGCCGAGCTCCGGCATGATTTGGAAGTTCATTCCGTACACCCCCACGAGAAACGTCAGTGGCAAGAAGATCACGCTCACCACGGTCAGGCGCTTCATCACCTCGTTGGTTCGGTGCCCGACCATCGACATGTAGAGGTTCAACGACTCGCTCAGTATATCCCGATCGACGAGCAGATCCTGCAGAACGTGCTCGACGGTGCCGACCATGTTGCTGAGGAACGGCTGCGTCGCTTCGCTGATGAATATCGATTTTCGCGTGGAGAGGTCGGCGAGCACGGCACGAGCCGGCAGCAAGATCTTGCGAAAGTGCAGGAGGTCCGCGCCGAGCTCGGAAATGCGCGTGAAGACCGAGTCATCGACGTCCTCGCTGCGGAGCTCGTCTTGCAGTTGTTCCACGCGCTCCTCCATCAGTTTCTGCACGTTGAGATAGTTGTCGATCAGATGATCCCAGATCTCGTAGAGCAAGAAGCTCAGGCTCTGCGCGTGGCGCTGGAAGTCGGCCCGGTAGTCGCGCTTCACTTGAGAGAGAAACAGAACCGGCCCGCGGTGCACCGTGGCGAGAAAGCGCTGGCCGATGAACACGTCCACACGCTCCAGATCGAACGCCTGTCCGGTGGGGCGGCAGCCGGAAACGACCAGGTGAATGAAGTCCTCGAAACGGGCGAGCCGCGTCAGCGGATCGTTGGTGAGCGCGTCGTCGAGCACGTCCGCGTTGAGCAGCGCGAGCTTTTCGAGCACGGGCCGCGCCGCGTGCACGTCGTGTATCTGAGCGTCGATCCAGACGTGATGCCCCGCTTCCACCGCCGACGCCGCCGCACCCGGGTCTATGACTTCCTCGAGCTTGCTCTTGAAATCGAGCGTGACGGCTCGCAGTGTCACCGCCGGCGCCGGCTCGGTGGAGGCCTCGGGCACGGAGGAACCTTTACCACCTAAGCTCGAACGTCCGAAGTCAAAGCAACGGCGCGGGGTGGCCGAGTAGAGCGGAGCGACGCCGAGCCTTGCCCGAGGCGCGAAGCTCGAGGTATGGCCCGGGCATGCGGCGCGATTCGCGGGCAGGCGTCACGAGGCCCGTCGCCCGGGCCGCCTTCGCGCTGGCGGCAGTCTCCGCCGTCACCACGTGCCGCACCGCGCGCACGCCGTCCTCCGCATACGCTCCGGCATCGACGGCTCCGACGTCGATGGTAGCCTCGCATGAATCCGCCGCCCGAGCCGCCGCGGCGACGAGCGCGCGCGGAGCGCGGTCCGATATACCGCCGGCGCCAGGGGCACGGAGCATCACGGCGGTCTCGCCGGACGCCGAGCCCGGCGCGCCACGCCCCGTGCGAGTCGGCCCCGCCACTCTGAGCGGCGATCCCCGAAAACTGTTTCGGCCGGCGCCGGCCGTGCCTGCGCTCGACGCCGCAGGGGAGCGGCCGTTCCGGCGTCTGCTATCGAACGTCGCGGTTCCGGGGTTCGAGCGCTTCGGCGTCGGCGACTTTACGTTCTGGCGCGAGGACGGCCCGGAGCGCGTCGTGTTCGCCACCACGAGCGGCCTCTATTGGGTCGATCCACGGAGCGGCGCCGTCGAGACCGTGCTGTCGGAGCGGGGCGCTTGGCGCCTGCGCTACGCGGCGGACTTGCTCGGCTCCGCCCTCGTGGGCACGGAGGCTAGGGGCTCCACGGTGATCCTGTACCGCATGCTCGCGGCAGGTACGCTCGAGGTCGTGCTCGAGCTCGAGTTCGCCGAGCGCGTCGACGACTGGGCGCTGAGCCCGGACCGGCGCAGGCTCGCCGTGATTGAGTTTCCGTCCAACCGCGTGAGCGTGCTCGACTTCGCGAGCGGCAAGCCGTTGTTTTCCGAGCCGGCGCCGGCGTTCGTGTCCAGCGTCGACCTCAGCCCCGACGGCCGCCTCCTCGCCGTGGGCGGCGATCACCTGCGCGTCATCGACCTCGAGCACCCCAAGCGCCGCGCGGTGTACCGCGGCTTTCTCAACAACCTGCATCGGGTACGCTTTACGCCGAACGGCAAGGCCGTCGTGGCTTCGTCCTACGACGGCCGCATTCGCGTATTCGGCGCCGGTACGTCTCGAGCTTAGCTCGAGCTCATTCAGGTACTGCGTCACGCCGGAACCGCGAACGTGTACGCCCTCGCCTTCGACCGCAACGGCAAGCTTCTCTTGTCGAGCTCGGGAGACAGGACCCTGCGCTTCTGAGCCCGCTGAACGTCACTGAATCGGAATCAGCTTCACTCTCACATCGACGATCTTTTCGTCGCGGCGAACCTTCACCGTCACCTCGTCGCCCTCCCGGTACTTGTCGAGCGAGTTGTAAAGATCGTCGTAGTCGTCGACCTTGACGCCGTCGATGCCGACGATCACGTCGCGGAGCACGATGCTGCGCGGCGTTTGCTTCAAGCCGAGAATGCCGGCCTTCTCCGCTGGGCTGCCCGGCGTCGCCTCGATGACGATCACGCCCCGAATCCCCGTGCGGCGCTCGAGCCGCTGCTCCGGATCGATGCGCACCCCGAGGCCTACCTGCTCGGCGCGCCCGGTGCGGATGATTTGGGGCACCACGCGCTGGATCGTGCTCACCGGCACCGCGAAACCGACGCCCGCCGAAGCCCCGCTCTTGGAGTAGATCACGGTATTCATTCCAATCAGGTGCCCCGATGAATCCAGGAGCGGCCCGCCGGAATTGCCCGGGTTGATCGCGGCGTCCGTCTGCACCATGTCACGGATCGTGACGCCACCGATACCGTCCACCGCGCGACCGAGAGCGCTCACGACGCCGACCGTCAGCGTGTGATCGAGGCCGAACGGGTTTCCGATCGCGATCGCCTTCTGGCCGACGTCGAGCTGAACCTTCTTCGCTGGCACTTTGATGGGTACGAGCTTGTCGGGGGGAACGTCGATCTTGAGCACCGCGATGTCCTTGCGCGGCTCCACGCCGCGCACCGTCGCCTCGTGCGTCGTCTGATCGTGCAGCGTCACGGTGAGGCTGCGGGCGCTCCGGATCACGTGGAAGTTTGTCACGACGTGGCCCGCCTTGTCCCAAACGAACCCGGAGCCCGAACCCGCCGGCACTTCGGCTCGCCCTCCGAAATAGTCGACCACGAGGCGCTTTTGAGTCACGAACACCGCGGAGGAGGCCGCGGCACGGAAGACGCCTATCGTGTTCTGCTCGTCTTCGATGCGAGCATTGGTGGATAGCGCCGGCACGACGGAATTCGCTACCGGCGGGCTCCCAGGAGCGCGCACCGACGCGACCGGCGGGGGTGGAGGCGCCCCGGCGGAACGCTTACACGCGATGGCCACTCCCACCGCAACCAAGAGCAACCCAACCGTCCAGTGTGCCGGCCCTAAACGAGACATCGGCGCAAGCATACGCGAGCTCGAAGTGGAGGTCTCGGGGCCGGACGCGGCGTATGCGACGCGACCGTGCGGCCGGCGCTCCGGGCACAGCGGCTGCGCGGGGCCAGCGCGGCGCCGCAGACTGCCTCGGGGCGCAACATCCTGCTACGCGTAGCAGGGGGCGGCCAACGCGCGGACGAACTGGCCGAATCGACGAAAATTCGAGCGAAACAGACGCGACAGCCCGTGGCATGGGGCGTGCAGATGTGCCTCGCTGTCGCCATGTCTGCCGTCGCTAGACCCAACACCAAGAACGCCGAGTCCCTGGAAGAATTGATGCAGGCCTACGTCGAGGGGGACACGAGGTCCTTCAACGAGCTCTACGACCAGACGGCGCCGGAGGTTCGCCGCTACGCGCGCAGGCGCACCAAGCGGCAAGAAGACGTCGAAGACATCGTCCAGACGACCTACGCCAAGCTGCACCGGGCTCGGAACCGATACCGGCCGGGCATGCCGGTCATGCCCTGGATCATGACGATCGTTCGACACAGCGTTTACGACGGCTGGCGCCGCAACACGCGCCGGCGCGAGGTTCTCGCCTTCGACGGCTCGCTACCGGAAGTCGCCAACGATGGGCTCTACGCCTACGCCGAGCAGCTGAATGCACTCGAGCAAGCGCTCTCCGAGCTTCCCGCGGCGCAGCGAGAAGCCTTCGAGCTTACGAGGCTCCAGGAGCTCAGCGGGGACGAAGCCTCGGAGCGGCTCGGCACCACGCGCACGGGTATCAAGCTCCGCGTCCACCGCGCCCACCGCACGCTCGAGCGGCTGCTGGCGGCATAGCGAGAGCTGGCCGTCGGGCCGTCCCGCAAAAACCGGGCGATGGGCGTGCACCCGCGGTAGGGGGCTCGACGCCGGACGGGCGCCTATACTGGGCGGAAAATGTCCGGACCCGCGGAGCTGACCCTCGACGCCGGCGACCTCAGTCGCGTCGCGCCCGAAGCCCAACGCGTCGAGAGCGCGCTCACTCTGGTCATCGACTGCGAAAAACCGCTGTCGCCCTCGAGCCGTCACGCGCTCGCCGGCGTGGACCGCGTGGAGCTCGGCCGCGGCGAGCGGGCCGCGCTGCGCCCGCCGGACAGACCTGGAACTCTGACGATCGCGCTCGCCGATCCGCTGGTTTCCGGCGCTCACGCATACATCGAGCGCGACCTCGATCGCTACTGGCTCGAGGATTCCGGGTCGCGAAACGGCACGCGCGTCAACGGCGCGACCGTGAGGCGGCGTCTGCTGGAGGACGGCGATCTGATCGAAGTCGGGCGCACGCTGCTCTTGTTTCGGAGCAACGTTCGCGTGCCGGAAGCGACTTCGCTCGATTGGATTCCGGCGGCGAGCGACACGGTGCTGCCCGGCGTCCTCACGCTCGAGCCTCGCCTCGCGGCGGAGCTCGTGAAGCTGAGTCGGATCGCGCGCTCGGATCTCAGCCTCCTCGTCATGGGCGAGAGCGGTACCGGGAAGGAGCTGCTGGCACGGGCGATTCACGCCGCTTCGGAACGCAGCGGCGCCTTCGTCGCCGTCAATTGCGGGGCGATTCCGGAAAATCTAGTCGAGAGCGAGCTTTTCGGCTGGAAGCGCGGCGCGTTCAGCGGCGCCGTCTCCGATCACACGGGGCTCGTCAAGAGCGCGGACCGCGGCACGCTCTTCTTGGACGAGATTGCCGATCTGCCGCTTCCGTCTCAAGCCGCCCTCTTGCGCGTACTTCAGGAGCGCGAGGTGAGACCGGTCGGCGGCGGCGCTTCGAGCCGCGTCGACTTGCGCGTGATCGCGGCCACTCACCAACCCCTTTTGCGACTCGTGGAGAACGGTCGTTTTCGCGAAGATCTGTATGCGAGGATTCTGGGGTTCTCGTTGGAGCTCCCGCCGCTCCGCAAGAGGACCGAAGATCTCGGCCTTTTGATCGGAACACTGCTCGAGCGGCACGCCGAGGACGCGCGGCGCGTCCGTTTCGAGCCGGGCGCGGCGCTGGCTCTGCTGCGTCACGCGTGGCCGCGCAACATTCGCGAGCTCGAAAACTCGCTCAAGGCCGCGCTGGTCCTGGCGGAGGACGGCTTGTTGCGACGCGAGCACTTCGTGCTGTCGCCGAGTCGCCCCCCGGCCGCCCTGGCGTCCGAGCCCGAAGCCGAGGCGCCGCTCGCGCCGTCGCGTCCGCTCGATGACGCGCAGAAGGCACACCGCTCGGAGCTCGTCGCGCTGTTTCGCGAGCATCGCGGCAACGTGAGCGCCGTGGCGCGCGCGACGGGCAAGGCTCGCAATCAAATCCAGCGCTGGATGAAGCGCTACGCCATCAATCCGCTGGACTTCGAGTAGACGCCGGGGCTCGCGGAGCGGCCGGTTCGCCCCGGTAGACGCCGGACGAACCGGCAAGCCAGATCGTCGACTCCACGCCGGCGACGAAATCCAGCACGGCTTCGACGCCGTGCGCGCATCGCCAGACCGCGCCGTCGAAGCTCGCCGCACCGCCGCTGCCGGCGAGCCATACGGCGTCTCTGCCGACCCAGACCGCGCGTCCCGTACCGACCGGGTGCGGCACGTGGGTGGAGGTTCCGTCGTTCATTCGGTACAGGCGCCCGGAGCCGCCTTCGACCACCCAGACGGCTCCGTCCGGGGCGACCGACAACGCGCTCGGCCGATCGAAAGCGGCAGGCGACTGGAGCTCCTCCCACGCGTCGTCGACCAGTCGCCGCACGCG
>DASWGX010000520.1:0-2034 GCA_036393455.1 Polyangiaceae bacterium | reverse complement strand
CAAACCCAAAATCAACCTGCGTTGCGAATTTGTGCCTCCCGATCCCCATCCCCCTTCCGACACCCATCCCGCTCCCTGCCCCCTGCTGCCTTCACCACTCCCGGCCTCACCTCCAATCAAGACTGCGAACGTGCGCACCTTCGGGAAGATGGATCGCGGCTGGCAGCTCGATCTTGCCGTCCTTTACGATGCCGACGACCTTCATCTGCTCGAGTCTACTTCAACGCTCAGGGCGGAGCCAGACCTCACCGACGGGCAGTCCCATGCCCAGACGCTCGAGCTCGCTCGCCCGTCAAGTTCGGTCGCTGGCGCAGCCGAGCGAAAGCGCTCGGACGCCCGAGCGATCATCCCCGACCCGGCCGCCACGCCGCAAGAAGTAAACGAGCCGGGGGGGCCACCCCGAAACGAGCGCGCCTCCCGTCGCTTCGCGTCCCTCGGCACCGCATCCCGTCCCTGTCCGGTTCCGCAGCCGCGCCTGCCCGCCGCTGTCGTTTCCGGCAGCGCGGACCTTGTCTGGAACAGCGAGGCCGGCCGTGCTCACGCCGCGGCGCGCCGCTCAACGCCGCCGTTCGAGAGTCTTCTGCAAATTGCCGCGGGCCTTGACCGTATTCGGATGCTCCGGCCCCAGGCTGGATTCGCAAATCACGAGCGCCCGGCGAGCGAGCGGCTCCGCTTCGTC
Organism: Polyangiaceae bacterium; assembly: GCA_036393455.1. Classification (GTDB taxonomy): domain Bacteria; phylum Myxococcota_A; class Polyangia; order Polyangiales; family Polyangiaceae; genus DASWGX01. Next base: position 1,355 of record DASWGX010000520.1, on the reverse strand, counting down.
CAGGCGGCTCGTGTCGCGGAGCAACGCGGCCAGGTTGTTCAAGTCGATGGCGACGCTCGGGTGATTGGGGCCGAGCGCCGCTTCGTAGATCGCGAGCGCTCGGCGACAGAGCGGCTTCGCTTCCGCCAGCCGATTCGTTTGCCAAAGCAACGCGGCCAGGTTGTTCAAGCTCTCCGCGACGTCGGGATGGCTCGAGCCGAGCGCCGCTTCGCGGAGCGCCGGCGCTCGGCGAAACAACGGTTCGGCATCGCCGTATTCCGCGCGAGCCTGGAGGTACGTCGCAATTCGGTCGAGCACTCGGCTCGTCGCCGCCACGTCGAGGCCCGCCGCGCCGTCGAGGGCCGTCACGGCGAGCGCGTGCGACAGCCAGCGCCCGCAGACGTCCCAGTTTCGGAAATCGTCCGATTCTTCCGGGAAGATCGCGTTGACGGCGCGCAGGGCCGCGCCGAGCCACGTCTTTTTTCCCTCGGCGTCGAGGCGTTCGCGCGTCACTTCCTGCACGAGCCGGTGCACTTTGACGGCCTGGCCGTCCGCGCTCGCCAGCGAATAGCGAAACAGCGCGGCCCTGGCGTCGTGGAGCCGGAGCTCGCCGGCGAACACGCCGGCGAGCGGCTTCGGGACGGGCGGCGCCGCGGGCGCGCCGTCCTCGGGCGCGCGCCGGCACGCTTCGGCCAAGTCGCCGAGGTGAATCGCTTCGGGCGCGAGGAACGCGCACAGGTTCAGGAGCTCGGGTGCGCCGGGACATTCGCGGAGCGCTTCGAGCGCCAGGCTCCACGTGGTGCCGACGGTTTTCGCGTAGCGGTAGTCTTTGCCGCGTTCGACCAGGTCGAGGCCGTGCGCTTCGAGCAGCCGCGCGTAGTCGGCAAGCGTGACGGCGCTGGCCTCGATGTACGCGGCCGCTTGTTCGAACGCGAGCGGGAGCTCGCCGAGCAGCGCCGCGACGTGGCGGGCGGAGGCTTCGTCGTCCTGGTGGGTGCGTTCGAGCAGGAACGTGACGGCTTCCTCGATAGTGAGGGTGTCGATGCTCGTCGTCTGGGCGCCGGCAAAGCTCCGGGCGTGCGTCGTGACGAGGACGTGGCGGCCTTCGCCGTGCGGCAGGAACGGCTCGAGCGCGGCGGGGTCTTCGGCGTTGTCGAAGATCAAGAGGAACGGGCCGCGGGCGGAGAGCGCGGCGCGCACGGCCGCGACGGTTTTCGCGAGCTCGCGGCTTTGTTCGAGGCCGAGCGGCCCGGCGAGCGCGGCGTAGTCGAGGCCGAGCGAGCTCGTGTCTTCGGCGCGCAGCCACGCGACGCCGTCGTAGTCGGACGCGAAGCGATGGGCGTATTCGAGCGCGAGCTCGCTCTTGCCCACGCCGC
>DASWGX010000519.1:0-5151 GCA_036393455.1 Polyangiaceae bacterium | reverse complement strand
AGCCCGACGACCATGGTGGCCGGAATACCCGGGTCCGCCTGCGAGAGCGGCCCTTCGACGACGCTGCGGCAGGCCGTCAAGGCCTGCTCGGTGGGGTTGGCCAGGGTTGCCACCAGAGACACCGCGGCGCGGCGCCACTCGGTCGGTGAAAGACTTGGATCGAGCGCAACTTCGAGCTCTTGTTCGATTGCGGCATCGACGCTCGCGAGCAGGCCGCGCGCGACCGCGGCGTGCTGCCAGACGAGCGGCTCGCGATCGAACAGCAGTCGCTGAAAGACGGGCCGGAGCTCGGCGCCCGAGAGCTGCTGCTTCGGCTCCAGGTCGCCTTGCTGGGCGCGCAGCGCCGCTTCGCGCGCGGCGTGCTCGAGCAAGCGCGCCGCCAGGCGCCGGCCGGGCAGGGCACCCATCGACGGCCGCTCCACCCAGCGCTCGAAGAGCAGCCGGCGTGTCACGAGCGTGAGCGCGAGAGAGTCGGCGTTGACGCTGGTACCGATCGGAAGACAAAAAAGCAGGCTCACCCGCGCGCGCAGCGTCGCGGCGTCGAGGCTGCGCACCGATCCCAAGGCGAGACGTGTTGCGACCGCGGCGAACGTCGTCGCAGTACCCTCGTAGAGCCGCGCGAATACTCGACGGCCGAGCTCGCGCCGGCAGCGTCCGGGCGGCAGCGCGGCGGTGAGCTCGTAGAGCGCCACCGTGGCGGCACCGGGTCCGAGCCAGTCGAGGTCGTCCACGAGGCCACGTTCGAGCGCGACGCGTGCGGCTTGCTCGACGGTGTCGAGATCGACGCCGTCGAGCAGCGGCGGACGCATCACGCCCATGCTTTGCCCGAGCGCGGCGATCGCTTGGCGCCAGCTCGCGCGGAGCTCCGCCGGGTCCGCGAGCCGGGGCAGTACGAGCAGCGCCTCGACGGGGTTCGGCCTCGTTCGCATGAACGGGATTAGTCTACGGGTAACGGACGCAAAACCGAAGGGGCGGCGGCGGTGCGGGAGATGCTAGCGCCGGCCGACGGCGCGGCCTATGGTCCACGGCGTGACGGCCGAGTCCGCTCGCGGCGTCGTTTTGGTCGCTCACGGCACGGTCCGCGAGCTCGCCGAGCTCCCCGCGTTCCTCCTGCGCATTCGCCACGGACGCCCGCCGAGCGAAGAGCTCTTGTCCGACATGCGGCGGCGCTACGAAAGAATCGGCGGCTCGCCTTTGCTCGAGATCACCCGAGCGCAGGCCGACGCGCTCCGCGCCGCGTTGGGGCTTCCAGTGTGGGTCGGCATGCGCCTATGGGATCCACCGGTACAGGCCGCGCTCCGCGCGGCTCTGGACAGCGGCGTCGAACGCATCTGCATTGCCGCGCTGGCGCCTTTCAGCGCCCATGTCTACTTCGCGGCGGCCCGCGACTCCCTCGAAGCGCTCGGACCGGCGCGCCCGGCGCTCGTCGACGCCGGTCCCTGGGGGACCGAGCCGGCGCTGGTCCGCGCCCACGCACGGGCCATTCGAGCCGCGGTCGGCGACGACGCGGGGACGCGCGTCGTCATGACCGCGCACAGCCTGCCGACGGCCGTCATTCGGAGCGGCGATCCGTATGCGGTACAGGTCGAGGCGGCGTCGCGCGCCATCGAAAAAGAGCTCGGGACGCCTGCGCGGCTCGCCTATCAGAGCCAGGGTGCCGACGGCGGAGACTGGCTCGGTCCAAACCTTTCGCAAACCCTGCGGCAAGTGAAGAACGAAGGGGCTGCCCGCGTCGCCGTCGCGCCCATCGGCTTTCTCGCCGAGCACGTCGAAACTCTCTACGACCTCGACATCGAGGCGCGCAGAGAAGCCGAAGCGCTCGGGCTCGGCTGGGTACGCGTGCCGGCGTTGAATACCGACCCGCTCTTGATCGAAGCGCTCGCGCACGCCGTCCAACGGGCGTTCGACGCGCAGCGTGGCGGAGCAGGGAGCTCACCGTGATGCAAGCGCCCGTGCTCACGCCGCTTTCGTTTCGCCTGCTCGGCCTTGCGCTCGTGCTCGCCGTGGGGGTTGGGTGCCCCTGTGTGCGCGAGCCCATCAACGCGAGCCCCGCGCTCCGGTGGTGGCTGTTTTCGAACTTCGGCGCGCAGCGCGTCTGCCCGGAAATGCTCAAACGTTCGGCGCCGCTCAAGCTCGACCCGAACGGCAATACGATCGGACGCTTCTTTCCGGGCACTTGCCAGTTGCAGCTCAACGACGCGGCCCAGACGGTGACGGTCCAGTTCGCCGGCACCGGTTACGCTTGGACGCCGATCGCCGGTCGCATCAGCTTCTCCGCCAACGCGAGCGTCGAATACCGCATGGACTTCTATTTGGGTGACGAGGCAGTGTACGTCTGGGCGCTCACCAATCGCATCGTCGCCGGTCCCGCCTTTCAGATCGCCTCGGTCGAAAACCGCGTCGTCGACTGGGCGGCGCGGACGCCGGTAGGCTACCTCGCCAACACCTTCGGCGGGCAGATCGTCTCCGGGCATCTGGCGAGCGGCTTCACCGTCGTTCGAACCGATTCCGGAGACGAGTTCACACTCGGGCACATCCGGCCCCCGCAGCGACCGCGGCGGCCGTTCGCCGTCAGCGGCGACCGCTTCGTCCAGGCCAACGAGACGACCGAGATCCGTCCCGAGCAGGTGGATTTCTTGGGACCGTTCGAGGTCGACGGGAACGGCCAGGCGCTGTTCGTTCGTTTCCAGGTGAACGGGCCCAGCGTCGACGCGCTGGTTCTCTATCGGGGTACGGCGGACCTCTGGCGCAGCGGTCTTCAGATGGGCGCGGTGCTCGGTCCGCCGCCCGGCGCTCCCATCAGCCAATTCACGATCGCTCCGGGCTATGAGCAGCGCCAGAAGCTGCCGCTCCCCGTAGGGCAGTACTACCTCGTCGTCGACAACTCGAGCCGGGTCGGCGTCACGACACCGCCCTGGAACCCGCTCGCCGCCGTCACGGCGACGCCCGCGGTAGTCTCGTACGTGGTCGAACTCGGCGACGCGAGCGAGGCGTTCTGAAGCGCCGGCACGGACACACTTCGCGGCCGGAGCGCCGCCTTCAGTCCGATTCCCGCTCCGCGACGTCCACGGAGCCGATACGCCACTCGCCGTCGCGCAGCACGAAATCGAAGTCGATCCGGCGTTCGTCGGCGTAGCGGCTCGCGGCGTGTTCGGCGACGGCGCGGCCGCGCACGCGGGCCGTCGCCGTGCCGCTTTCTTCGTCGACCTCGATTTTTCGCGAGTCGAAGCTGAGCTCCAGAGTCTGGTAGTGGAGCGCGGCCTTCGACGCGATGGCGACGAGCGGTTTGAGTCCGGACCTGGCGCTCGTGAGCTCGGGAATGGAGAGCGTCACCTCTTCGTCGAAGATGTCGCGGAGCTCGCCTTCGAGGCGGGCCGCGTGGAGCAAGGGGTTGGTGTCGGGTTCCACGCTGATGGCCCGTTCCAGCTCGTCGAGCCTGCGTGAGACGAGCTCTTCGGGCGAAGCCGTGGCGAGCACCGCGTAACCGATCAGAACGATGCCGAGCACGACCCCGGCGATGGCCCAGCGGCGCCGCATGGGCGTACCTCGGCTACTCCTGCTCCAGGCTCGCCCGCCAGTCGACGGAGACGTCGAGGAAGCCCTCGAGGCACATGAAGTCGTAGAGCCCGCCGCACAAGACTTCGCACGTTTCGCTGTAGACGTGCGGGTCGGTGAAGAACTTGATCGTCTCGTCTCGGAACTGCTCTTCCTCTTCGCCCAGGCGCGCCATCAGGGTGTCGCCGCAGTAGTTGACCATCTGCTCCATCAGGAGCCGCTCCCATTCGCTGCGAAAGGCGTCGAATGCGTCGGCCTGGACCTTGTACCCCACGCTGCCGGGGCGCGCGGCTGTCCTCGCCGTGCGAATCGTGAGCTTCGCAATCTGCCCCAGCCGCGGGGGCAGGTGCTTGCGCAGGAACTCGGAGAGCACCGCCGTGAAGACGGTCATGATGCGGTTCAGCTCGGGGGAGCGCCGCGACAGGAAGCCGACCTGGAGATCGCGTTCGATCTTGGCCAAGGTGGAGAGAGTAAGCTCGCGGATTTCGTCGCTGACGTATTCGAAGCCTTCGAGCTCGGCGCGCAGGCGGTTCTTGTAACGCTGGAGCACGTAAAACACGCCCTGCTCGGCGTGGTGGATGACCTTTTCCTTGTCGCCCTTGGTCTTTTCGTGCAGCTCACTCTCGAAGAACAGCTTCGCGATGCGGCGGCCGAGCGGGCGTAGCTGCTGCGTCACGAAGTCGCTGCGCTCGCCCGAAAAAGCGCGTTCGAGCACGCTGGTGAGGCCGCGTATCTGTTCCGCCTCTACTTCTTCCGGCTTCTTCTGTTGCGTCGGGTCCACCGCCGCCGCCGCCTGCATGGCCTTGAGCTGTGCAACCACCTCCGCCGTCACCGCGTCGAGCTCGGGGCTCGTTTGCAGGTCGGCCTTGTAGTGAACGATGCGCGCGTTGACCTGCTCGTTCAAAAGGCCGAGCGCCTTGAGCGTCAATGCCTGCTTCTGCCCTTCGCTCATCGACGTCGAAGGCACGCCGCCTGCACGCTCGGGCGGCGCTGGTCCGTCCGGTCGAGCACGGGGAGGCGGGCGGCGCGGAGGCGGTGGCGGTTTCGGAGGCCGGGCGTCGGTCACGGAAGCCCCAGGATAGCCCGATTTGGCTCGGCAGAGGGTGTCGAGGTTGTCCGAAATGGGCCGCGCGGCCGTCGTCGCAACGGTCGTTTTTTCGGGCGATACGCCCGAGGTCGTCCGCGCTAAGTTCAGCCGACCTTCATGCCTCGCCTTGCCCCACGTCATGTCCCCATGGCCGTTCTCACTGGTTTTCTGGCGTTCGCCTGCGCGCGTGGCCCGAATGTTTCCTCGGCCGAGCTGCCGCTGCGTCGCGTCGTGGTGTATCGGAACGGCGTCGGTTACTTCGAGCGCGCGGGCAGCGTGGACGCCGATCGAGTCACGTTCAAGATGCGGCAGCGAATGGTGGGTGATTTCCTCGCCACGCTCGCCATCGTCGAACGCGGCGGAAGCTCCGTCCGCTCGGCGTCGTTCCCGCTCGAGATCGAAGACGAGGGCGGGTCTTTGGACCCGGCTTTCCTGCGCACGCTCGAGGCGCTGAGAGACCCCGATCCGAAGCCGGAACGGCGCGATGATCCGCTGCGCGAGGTCGTGCT
>DASWGX010000518.1:0-3024 GCA_036393455.1 Polyangiaceae bacterium | reverse complement strand
CCCGCTAAGCCCCCGCCATGCCGACTTTCGCTCCAGGCAAACTAATGAAGGCCGCCGTGCTCGGCGGTTTCCTGCTCGCGTCCGGGAACGCGGCGGCCGAGACCAAAGTAGCCGTCGTCGACACGCAGCGCGCGATCATGGAAACCGAGGACGGGCTCAGGGCGCAGGCGACGTTGAAGAAGCTGTTCGACAACCGGCAGCGCGAGCTCGACAAGCGGCAAGTGGATCTACAGAAGGAACGCGACGACATCGAGAAGCAGCGCAGCGTTCTGAGCAAGCTGGCCCTGCAGAACCGCGTCGAGCAGTGGCAGCAGGAGATGGTGAAGCTTCAGACCATGTTCATGGAATACAACAAGGAGCTGCAGAAGAAGCAGGGCGAGCTCACGCAGCCGATTTTCCAGAAGGCGATGGGTTTGATTCGCCGCCTGGCGACCCAGGAGGGGTACGATGTCGTCGTCGACAAGCAGGCGGTGCCTTACGTTCGCAGCGATCTCGACGTCACCGATCGAGTCATCACGCTCTACAATCAGGGTGCTCCTGCCGATTCCCCGCCGTCCCCTGCGGCGGCCGCGCCGAAGGCTCCCGGGCCCGCGCCTGCGCCGGCCCCGCGGGCTCCCTGAAACGTGAGGCAGCCGGGCCGCCGCGGCGGCGGCTCATCAGCTTGCGCGGTCGGGCCTGCTCGCGCGTGGCACGCTGCGTGCCTCGGTCCCCCAATCACATTCGATGAGCTCCCGAAAGCGTTCCAATCTCGATATCCCGAGGATCCTCGAGATTCTTCCGCACCGCTATCCGTTCGTGATGGTGGACCGCGTGACGGAAATCGTGCCTGGTGAGTCGATTCGCGGCCACAAGATGGTGAGCTCCAACGAGCCGTGGTGCCAGGGCCACTTTCCGGGGCGCCCGATCATGCCGGGTGTGCTGATTCTGGAAGCGCTGGCGCAGATTGGCGGCATCTTGGCGTACGCGTCCGAACCCTTCGACGCTTCCAGCAGCCTGATGTACTTCCTCGGCATCGACAAGGCGAAGTTCCGCCACACGGTGATGCCCGGCGATCGGCTCGACTTGTTCGTCGAGGTGATGCAGCACCGCACCAACGTGTGGAAGCTGCGCGGCGAGGCGACCGTCGATTCGACCCTGTGCGCCCAGGGAGAGCTGCTGGCGTCCATCGTCGACCGCGACAGCTGAGCGCGGGAAGTCGTCACGGGCCGGGGCCGTCCAGGTCCGCGAGCGCCCGAGCCGCACCCGTGAGCTCCGGGCGGGGAGCGACATCATCAATCAAAGGTGGCAAAGGCGGGAGCGCCGCGCCGCCGGCGGGCCGCGATTCTGCTCAGCGCCGATCGAAGAGCTCGTCGAAGACGCGATCGAATTCGTCGCCGTCGTTGACGGCGCGCGCCGCCCCGGGTTGGGGAGCGGCGGGCGGTTCCAGGGCAAGAATGCGTTCCTGAATGTCGCGGTAGCCGGGGTCGCGCCGCGCGATCTTCTTGAAGTAGTAGAGTGCCTCTTTGCCCTCCCCCTTCATGTCGTACACGTTCCCGAGGTCGTAGTAGAGGCTCATCTCCTGCTCGACCGTCTTGTCTTGCGCTTGGAGCGCCCGCACGTAGGCGTCGGCGGCGCGATCGAGTTGATCTTGCTCCAAGTGGATCATGCCGATCATCGCAAAGCACATGCACGCCCGTTGAGGCTCGCGGCTAGCGAGCTCGAACTCGCTGACGGCGTCGCTCAAGAGGCCCATTTCCTTGTAGGCGACTCCGAGGTCGTAGTGCGTGGCGCTGTCGTTCTCCGAAACCTGGGCGCGCACGCCTTCCTTGAACTTCGCGAACACTTGGTCGACGTCGACCTCGTCATTGCCCCCGAGCGTTCCCGTACCCCCGCTGGTGGAATGCTCTGCCTCGTCGATGGCGTCGAGCGTGGCCGCGATGTAAAAGGCGCGATCGCTGTCCGGCGGCGACGAACCGAGTTGCGAGCGCTCGATGGTGCCGCTCTCGCCGCTGAGGCCGAGAGCGGCTTCGACTTCTTGCAGCCGTTCGAGGACGAGCGGATGGTTCGGAGTGCGCGTGAGCTGATCGAACAGGATGGAGCGCGCGTCTTCGTGCAACCCGCGCGAGCTGAAAAACTCCGCTTCCTCGAGCACTTCCTCCAGCCCTTCGCCCGACTCGGCAGCCGCAGCCGGCGGCGGCAGATTTCCCGCGGCGTCGAGGCCTTCGAGCAAGTCGTCGCCCGGCGCCGGAAGCGGAAAGCTCGGTAGCGGTTTCTGGTCGGGCGGCGACTCCACTTCGCCGAACGGCGCGTCCACGTTGACGAGATCGGCGCTCACGTCAGGCGCCATTGCCTGTGCGGCGCTGACCTCTTCGAGGTCGTAGGAAGGTAGCGGCGCGTCCGGGTCGTAGCCCTCCGTGCTCGAAATCTCCGCGCGGGCATGGCCCGGCGCGCGCCGGCTGCTCGGCGCGTGCGACGAAACCTGCGGGTTCACGCGCGCGAGCAACGCCAGGGCGTCGGCGTGCTCGGGCTCGCTCTCGAGGAGCTCGAGCAGGAGCTGCTCGGCACCGTTGCTCCGCCCTTCCTGGAAGTGGATGGCGGCGATGCGTACGCCTTCGTCCAGCGCGGCGCGCCGATCGCCGGCGTCGGTCAAGACCTCGCGCAGCTTCTGGCGCAGCGGAAGGGAACGCGGATCGATCTCGAGCGCAATCTGAAGCGCTTCGATCGATTTCGAATACAGCCGGAGCTTGCGAAACGATTCCGCGTCGACGATTGCCTTCTTGGTATGCGAGCCCGAATCGAAACGTTCGGGCTCGACGCGCTCCTCCACCGCCTCGAAGTCTTCGTCGACGACGACGACTTCGGGCGAGCTCACCTGCGGCCTGCGGCCCGGAGGGTAGCCCTCGCGCGTGGGCGGTTCGGAGTCCTCGACGATCTCGATTTCCGAATCGTCCAGGCTCGGGATGCTGCTCTGGCGCGGGGCCGCGGAAGCGGGCGGCGGCAGGCTCTGAAGCGCGCGCACCTGGTCGTCGTGGGGGGCGACCTCGA
>DASWGX010000517.1:0-9613 GCA_036393455.1 Polyangiaceae bacterium | reverse complement strand
CGAACAGCTCGCTGCGCTGCGGCTGATTCCCAACCTCGACGTCGTTCGCCCCGCCGACGCGCTCGAGTGCGCCGCCGCGTGGACGTATGCGCTCTCGCGCCGCGAAGGCCCGACGGCCCTCGCGCTTTCGCGCCAGAAGCTGCCGGCTCTGAAGCGCCCTGCCGGTTTCGATCCGAAACGGATGCTCGCGGGAGCCTACGTCGTGCGCGAGGTCGAAAGGCCGGATCTGGTGCTGATTGCCACCGGCAGCGAAGTGCACGTCGCCGTCGACGCCGCCGAGCGCCTTGCCGGCGAAAACCTGCGCGTGCGCGTCGTCTCGGCCCCGTGCTGGCAAGCCTTTCAGCGCAAGTCCGCCGCCGAACAGGCCGAGGTGCTGCCGCCGGGCGTGCGGCGCGCCAGCGTGGAGGCAGGGCGTACCGAGCTCTGGCGCACCGCGATAGGCCGCGACGGTGTTGCCATCGGCATCGATCGGTTCGGAGCGTCCGCGCCTTATCAACGGATCGCCGAAGAGCTGGGTCTCACCGGCGAGAAGATCGCGCGGACAATCGTCCAAAAGCTTCACGCAGGGGACGTTTGACGATACAAAGTCGGCAGGAGTTTTGGTTCTGAGCCTGCCCATCGTCCTCGTTCCACATCCGCACGTTCGGGTCGATGCCAAGGTGCTCGGCGGCAGCCCGCACGTCGCCGGTTCCAGGGTGCCGGTGCGCAGGCTGTATGATTTTTACCTCTCGGGTGCGACGGTCGAACGGATCCTCAAGCGCGACCCGCAGCTCCAGCCCGCCCAAGTCTTCGACGCCTTGGCCTTCGCTTTGGACAACGAGGAGGTCATCCGGGCGGATCTCGAGCGAGAAGGGGACATGTTGAAGCGCTCGGGCCTTCGCAAGCCGAAACGGCCGAAAGGGGGCGGCGAACAGTTCGAGCTGCCCTTCGACGCCCGGGGTCCCCGTCGCTCCTGAGAGGCCGGCTCTCGCCCGGCCATTGGGGTTTGCGAGTCCGTCAGTCGGCCGGTCTACTCAAAAGCCATCTCGACAGATATGGAACGGTTTTCAAATCTCACACCCCCTTTTCAAGAGCTGGCCTCCAGGTGTAGCCTCCGCGAGCGCGAGTTCGGGGATGACCGATCTCTAGGAGGTTTCAGAGCATGAGCACAATCCGCTGGCGCAGGCTTACAGCGCTTACATCTGGCATAGTGCCGTTTCTGGCAGTTCCGTTTTTCACGAATTGCGGTGCCGGTTTGCCGGGAGGCAAGGGCTTGCCCGGAAGCTGTCCGGCAGACATCGCCGACGCTTCGGCCATCATGAGCGCGAACTTCGGGCTCGAGGGTGAGCTCGAAGGCAAGGTCAAGGCCGCACTCGCCGCGGGTGCGCGGCTGCAGGGGCTCGCCGCCGAGGTGGAAGCCGAAGTAGCGACCGCGTGCGGGAATCTCGCCGCGGACTTGGGCGCCGAAGTCCCCTCGGCCGAGGACGGTCCCGGCAAAAAGGCGGAAGCGGCGTGCAAGGCCGCCTCCGACGCGATCGCCTCACTCAAGGCAAAAGCGTCCGGTTCGCTGAGCGTCGACGTCAAGCCGCCTCAGTGCTCTGCGTCGATGAACGCCATGGCCGACTGCGCCGCGTCCTGCGACGCCAAGCTCGAGCCGGGCAGCGTCGAAGTACAGTGCGAAGGCGGCGAGATCAGCGGAGCCTGCGAAGGCGAGTGCTCCGGCAGTTGCACGGTGGAAGCCGGAGCGCAGTGCGAAGGCAGCTGCGGCGGCAAGTGCCAGGGCGAGTGCAAAGGCGAAGTCAGCGGCAAGTGCGAAGGCACCTGCGAAGGCAAGTGCGACGGCAAAGACACCAAGGGTGAGTGCGCCGGCGTTTGCGAAGGCAAGTGCAACGGCAAGGCCGACGCGGCCTGCAACGGTAGCTGCGAGGGCAGCTGCACCGCCAAGTGCCAGATGGACGCCAAGAGCGAGTGCGGCGGCACCTGCTCCGGCACCTGCTCCGTCGAGTTCAAAGAGCCGAAGTGCTCGGGCGAAGTAAAACCGCCCGAGATGAGCGCCGAGTGCAAGGCGAACTGCGACGCCGAGATCAGCGCCAAGCTCGACTGCACGCCGGCCAGCGTCGTCGTCAAGCTCGAGGGCGCGGCCGATGCCGAGGCAGCCTCCAAGCTGCGTGCGGCGCTCGAAGCCAATCTGCCGGCGCTGCTCAAAGTCACTCTCGGCATGAAGGGACGCCTCGACGAGGTCATGGGCAGCGTGCAGGCGTCGCTCGAAGGCGCGAGCGCGGCGGTCAAGGGCGGCGGCGGTGCCGCGCTCAAGGTTGCCGGCTGCTTCGCCTCGTCTATTGAAGCCCAGGCCAAGGCCAGCGCGTCGATCAACGTCTCGGTTCAGGCGAGCGCCTCGGCCAGCGCCGAAGCCGGCGCCGGCTGAGCGTCGGGAAAACGAACAAGGGTTCCGGAGCGGCATAGCTCCGGAACCCGAGTTTGGAGCACGGCTTGATGGGGGTGGGGGAGGTGCGTTCATGGAATCGACCATCGCGCGAGACTGCAGCCTCGAAGAACATGGGCGCTACCTGACATTGGTTGCCATCGCGTTCGCCTTCATGGCGACGGCATGCCTTCATCCCCCGGATCACGAGGAAACAGAAACCGCCGACAGGTTGGCAACAGGGCCTCGCTGCGTTGTGCCCCTCCGGGATTCTAGTTGTGGCCTATACAAACGCCTGGGGTTCTCGCTGTGTGAAGTCGGGCCGGGAGATCCGCGCAATTACTTTGCGCACGACACCGTGATGATCCGTGGAGGGCACCTCGACTACCTTCGCCTAGGCCGTTTCCACGAAGCTCGGATCGAAGGCGAAGCGACCGAGCACTACTCGGACAAGCACGCTCCGCTTTTGGAGAAGCGCCTGGCCTTGGCGTCTCGAATCATCCTGGCACTGGACCGTGTCGTCGCAGCAGTCGAAAGCCTCGACATGCCCGCGTACCGGAGCGCCCGTGATGAGACCGACGGACTGTTCGCCGAACGCGACGCACTTTACAAAGAGATGTTGACGTCGTGCGGGTCACGATTCGGATTCGTGCCCCGGGCGATCACGGCGGCGACGGGCTCCGATTCGAACCAGTCCGAGCAAAGGCCGCCACTGCGGGGCTGCATGGAAAACCCGAAGCCCGGCGATCGCATCAACGTGCTTTTCACGGTGGCCGTGGACGGAGCCGTCTCCGAGGTTTCGGTCGCCGGGCGTCTGCTCCCGCACAATCATGCGCAGCATCGCCGAATGACCTTTCTGAACGAGGCGAACGGCGATCTGCCCCGCTACGACGCCTACGGTACTACGGTTACGGACGGGCAAACCATCTCGTGCCTCGGACGCTACTACTATTCCCTCGCGCTCGATGCACGGGACGCGTCGCCACCGATGCCCATCATGCACAGCCTGAGCGAGTGAGCTCGGGTGCTCCTCGCCTTCGCCCGCACTCAGCACCCGGCGGCGGGCTCCGGCGAGAGATGATGGATCTGGTAGGAGCTCACCTGATAGCAGCTCACTTGTAAAAAAGGCTTCGTCCCGCTCGCCGCGCACCGCATCGACGCCCTCATCAGCTCGCGCGCTCCCAAGCTACGATGGCGTCATCATCGTGCTTCGCCACGTCACGTGGAGTGGGCCATGGCGCAGCGGCTGCTTCCGCCCCTCAAGCCCCCAAATCCAACTTCGCTGCCTCCGCCATCTCGAGCACCATCGTTTGCAACATCGCCGTATCCGGCCCCTCCACCATCAGTCGCAGCTTCGCCTCCGTGCCGCTCCAACGCACCAGCACACGGCCGTCTTTGCCGAGCTTGTGCTCGGCGAGCTGGATGCATTTGTTGAGCTGGGGCATTTCCTGAACGGGACGGCGACTCGGAAGGCGAATGCTCTCGAGCACCTGCGGTACGCGGCTCATCACGCGCGCGAGCTCGCTGAGCGGTCGCTCTTCTTGCATCATGATGGCCAGTACCTGAAGCGCGGCGACGGTGCCGTCACCCGTGGTGGCGTGGTCCAAAAAGACCAGGTGCCCGCTCTGCTCGCCGCCGAAGCTGAAGCCGGCGCTTCGCATCTTTTCGACGACGTAGCGGTCGCCGACCTGGGTACGCACGAGCTTGCCGCCGACGGCGCTCAGCGCATGTTCGAGCCCCATGTTGCTCATCACGGTGGCGACCAGGGTGCGCTTGGCGAGTCGATTTTCTCGTATCAGTCGCGTGGCACACAGTGCCATCACGGCGTCGCCGTCGACGATGTCGCCGCGCTCGTCGACGATGATGACGCGATCCGCGTCGCCGTCGAGGGCGACGCCGAGGTGCGCCTTGCGCCTTTTGACTTCCTTGGCGACGTGCTCGGGGTGCAGGGCGCCGCAGCCGTGATTGATGTTGCGCCCGTTCGGCCGGCAGCCGAGGGCGACGACGTCCGCTCCGAGCTCCGCGAACACGGCGGGCGCGGTCCGGTAGGCGGCGCCGTGTGCCGCGTCGACCACGATGCGAAGACCGTCGAGGGTGAGCTTCTGCGGGAAGGTGTTTTTCACGTAGACGACGTAGCGGCCCGCCGCGTCGTCGAGGCGTTCGGCGCGGCCCACGCCGCCGCCGGTCGGTCCCTTGGCGCCGAGCTTGGGATCCAAGATGAGCTGCTCGAGCTTGAGCTCGTCTTCGTCCGGGAGCTTGAAGCCGTCCGGGCCGAAGATCTTGATGCCGTTGTCCGCGAATGGGTTGTGGCTCGCGCTAATGACGACTCCGGCGTCGCAGCGCATGCTCTGCACCAAGTTCGCCACGGCCGGCGTCGGCACCGGCCCCGAGAGCAGTACGCGCCCGCCCATCGCGCAAATGCCGGAAGCAAGCGCGGTCTCGAGCATGTAGCCGCTGAGCCGCGTGTCTTTCCCGATGAGATTGCGCGGCGGCCGGCTCTTGTCGCGCCGCGCGACGACGGTGATGGCGCGGCCGAGATTGAGCGCGAGCTCCGGGTTCATCGGCAAGGCGTTGGCCTTGCCGCGAATGCCGTCGGTTCCGAAAAGCTGTCGCTCTGCCGGCGCTTGCTTGCTCATGGTCAGTCGCGAAAGTTGATGAATTGAAGGTCGAGCGACAGGTCGTCGGCCTCGTCCTTCAAGAGCTGGATCACCTGCTGCAGATCGTCGCGTTTCTTACCGCTGACGCGGACGCTCTGCTCTTGAATCGACGCTTGCACCTTGAGCTTGCTGTCCTTGACCAGCTTGACGATCTGCTTCGCCTTGTCGGTGTCGATGCCTTCCTTGACCGTCACGTCTATTTTGCTCGAACCCTTCGGTCCGGGCGCAGGCTCCCCCACGTCGAGGTGCTTCAGGCTGACCTTGCGGCGGATCATCTTCTCCTGAAGCACGCTGAGGGCCGCGCGCGCCCGTTCCTCCGTCGATGCTCGGATCGCGATGCGTTGGTCGCTGCGCTCGAGCTCGGTGCCGGTGTCCTTGAAGTCGAAGCGCTGCCCCACTTCGCGCTTGGCTTGATCGAGGGCGTTGTCGAGCTCGGCCCAGTTGACCTTCGATACGGCGTCGAACGACGGCATTCTCCGACCCTTCTCGACCTCAGAGATCGACTGCCGGGTCCGACGGAAGACCGAGGAGCAGCGCTCTGGCGGCGCCTACCAAGAACGTCGAACCGGTCACGATCACGATGCCCTTCGACCCGACGAGCGTGCGGGCGCGTGTCAACGCGTCTCCGACGTTCGAGACGACTTCGCCGCTCAAGACGTCGGTCATCAGCGCCGGATCGACGGCGCGACTCACGGGGGGCGCGACGTAGAGGCGGTGGCCGGCGACCGGTTCGAGTCTCTTCAGCATGGCCTTGTAATTCTTGGTCTTGATGGCCCCGAAGACCAGGGCGACGTCCCGCCGAGACTCGATCTCCCCGAGGATGCTGGGGTCGAGGGAGTGCACGAGCGCTACCGCGGCGTCGGGATTGTGGGCGCAGTCGAGCAGGGTGAGCTCCTGGCCATTTCGGTGCAGAAGCTCGTTTCGACCCGGCAGACTCACGTTCTCGACGCCCTGCGCCATTTTCTCCGGCGGCAAGCCGAGCTCCCGCCCGATGGTGACGGCCACCGCCAGGTTGGTGCCGATCATCGCGCAGCGCGGGTACGCGAGGGGTGCGCCCGGGAGCGGCTCCGGACTGCCGAGCGGAACCAGGGTCGCCCCCACTTCTTGAACCTTGGCCTCCACGACTTCGCGCGCATGAGGGTGCAAGCGGCCCGTCACGACCTTGGAGCCGGGCTTGATGATGCCCGCCTTCTCCTGTGCGATGGCGGTCAGGCTGTCGCCGAGCTCCGCCATGTGGTCGAACGCGACGCGCGTCACTGCGGCGACCTCCGGCGGCGGAATGACGTTGGTGGCGTCGAGTCGGCCGCCGAGGCCTACTTCGAGAACGGCGAGATCGACCGCTGCCTCGCGGAATGAAAGCAGCGCCGTAAGCGTCGCCACCTCGAAGAAGGTGAGGTCCGGGCAGCGATCCATCACGCTGTTGATCGAATTGGCGAGGGCAGCGTCTTCGATAGGCTCGCCTCCGATGCGAATGCGCTCGGCGAAGCGGCACAGGTGAGGGGAGGTGTAGAGGCCGACTTTGAGCCCGGCCGCGCCGGCCATCGATGCCACGAAGCCCGAGACCGTGCCCTTGCCGTTCGTCCCCGCGACGTGGACCGTGCGCAAACCCCGTTCCGGATTGCCGAACGCGGCGCAGGCCGCCTCCATGCGTTCGAGCCCGAGCTTTCTGCCGAGCGGCACCAGCTCGTACAGTCGTTCCAGCGTCGCTTTCAGATCCGTCACGAGACGTCACCCGTCAAATGGCCGAGCAGCATTGCGATGGTTTGCCGCATTTGGGAGCGCGGAACGATGGCGTCCACCATGCCGTGCTCCAGCAGGAACTCCGAACGCTGAAACCCGGCCGGAAGCTTGGTCCGGAGTGTGTTTTCGATCACGCGCGGCCCCGCGAAGCCGATCAGCGCGTTCGGTTCGACGACGTTGACGTCACCGAGCATCGCCGTGCTCGCCGCCACGCCTCCGGTCGTCGGATGCAAGAGCACGCTGATGAAAGGGCGTCGCACGGAGCGGAAGCGCTCCAGGGCGGCGACGGTCTTGGCCATCTGCATCAAACTCAGGATGCCCTCCTGCATGCGTGCGCCGCCCGATGCGTGCAGGAGGACGACCGGCAGACGCTCCGTCGTGGCTCGCTCGAACAGGCGAGTGATTCGCTCACCGACCACGGAGCCCATGCTACCGCCCATGAACGAAAACACGAAACAACCGTACGCGATCGGCCGGCCTCGCAGCCGCGCCCGCCCGACCTCGACGCCTTCCCCCCAGCCGCTCTGCTGCTTGGCGCGGGCCAGCCGTTCCCGGTACGACGTACCGTCGAAGAAGCCCAGTGGATCGGTGGGCGCGATGTGCTCGTCCCAGCGCTCGAGCCGGCCGTCGTCCAGAAGCAGCTGTCGCCAGGGCTCGGCGCCCATCGGGTGGTGGTAGCCGCAGCTCGGGCAAACCCTCAGGTTTTGCTCCAGATCCTCCGCCGTCAGCACCTGGCCGCACCCGGTGCACTTGTCGAACATCCCTTTCCCGAGCGACCGCTTTTCGCCCTCGTGGCTTTGCGCCTGGTTTTTTGCGGGAAAGGCCATTCGGAGATCTTTACCAGAGGTTCTCCGCCGCTCGTAACGGTTTGACCGAGAGCGGTGAAGCCCGTCTTCGAAAGTAGAGCTGGCGTCGAAGCCTGTCTCCGAGCGGTAGCGCCTGCCAGCTCCCCTACGCGCTCGGGCTGGCCCGAGCGGCCGAACGGTATTGAGAAAGCCTGGAAAGGAGGCCAAACTGCCGCGCCTATGAGTCACTCAGGAGGCGCGTCGAGCGCTTCGCAGGCTCTGGCTCCGCTCATCGGTCGCGATGCCGAGCTCGCTGTCCTCGCCCGTGCCTACGCCAGCGTTGAGGCCGACGGCACGGCGCGGATAGTGACCGTCGTGGGGGAAACCGGAGTCGGGAAGAGTAGGCTGGTGGAGGCACTCTTCGAGCGCCACGCCGACGACGCGAGCGCGCTCCGGGTGTACCGCGCCCGCGGTCGCGCCCAACGATCGAGCTACGGGATTTTGGCGAACCTGCTCAACGCCCGCTTCGGCGTTGGAGACGGTGCGGACGCGGAGCGAGCGGTGGCGCTCGTCCGCGCCGAGGTGGCCTCCGTGCTCGGCGACCGCCGGGTGGGCGACGTCTGCTACTTCCTCGGCCAGCTGATGGGGCTCCCTTTCAGCGAGAGTCCGCTCACACGCGCGATCGCCGACGACGCGCAGCAGGCGCGGCCCTTGCTCGGCACGCTCTTGCGCCAATTCTTCGAGGCCGACGCGGCGCGCTCGCCGCTCTGTCTGATTTTCGAGGATTTGCAGCAGGCGGACGCGGACAGCGTGGAGCTCGTGACTCAGCTCGTCGATCACCTGCGCGGCCCTTTGCTCGTGATCTGCACGGGCAAGCAGGAGCTGCTCAGCCGCTACGACGGCTGGGCCGCGCGGGCGCCGGGGCGCCACGACTTGTGCGAGCTCTTGCCGGTGTCGCAAACCGAAGCTGCCGAAATCATGAAGGCGCTCTTGGCTCCCTGCGTCGGCGGACCTCCGGCCGAGCTCGTCAGAGCGGGCGTTCGGCTCGCCGCGGGCAACCCCGGGCTGCTCGGTCGCATGGTGCGTATTTTCCACGACGCGCGCGTGCTCAGGCCACGCCCCGAGGACGGCGCGTGGAGCGTGGACTTTTCACGGCTGAGCGACGTCAAGTTGCCGCTCACCGTGGAGGACGCCGTCGGGCTGCGCGTGACGGCGCTCTCACAGCATCACCGGCGCATCCTCGAGCACGCGGCGGCGATGGGCGGCGTCTTCTGGTTGGGCGGCCTCGTGGCGCTCGGGCGGCGCGAGCTTCCGGCCCCGGCGCTCTGGAAAGAGCGAGAAACGAAGGACGTAGGCGAGCTCTCCGAACACCTCGACGACCTGGTGCGGCGCGACTACCTCTTGAAAATGCCGGACAGCGCGTTCCGCGGCGACACCGAGTACGTGTTCAAGCACAGCCTGGAGCGCGAGAAGATCGCCGCGCTCACCAGCCCCGCCGCGGCGAGACGCTACCACCAGATCATCGCCGACTGGCTGGCCCAAAACGAAAACGTCCGCTCCGAAGAAGAGTACGCCGCCATGATGGCGTCCCACCTCGAACAAGCTGGGTGTCTGACGCGTTCGGCGTTCACCTACATCGACGCGGCTCAGCTTGCGCGCTCGCACTTCGCGGCCAAGCGCGCGCACGAATACTGTGCGAAGGGGCTCGAGCTCCTGCGCGACGACGACGCGCGGCGCCGCATCGACGCACTGCACAACCACGGCGACGTGCTGCTTTCGCTCGGTCGCACGGACGAGGCGCTCGCCGCCTTTCACGAGATGCAGGGGCTCGCCTACCGCTTCAACCTGAAGGCCAAGGGCGGGGCCGCGCACAATCGAATCGGACGGCTCTATCGCGACACGGGCGTTCTCGAGGAAGCGCAGGGACACCTGGAAACGGGTCTCGCGCTGTTTCAGGCAGCGAAGGACGAGCGCGGCGTCGCGGCCAGCCACGACGACCTCGGCAAGCTTTCCTGGCTGCGCGGCGACTA
>DASWGX010000516.1:0-7493 GCA_036393455.1 Polyangiaceae bacterium | reverse complement strand
AGCGTGCTAGCGGCGTTGTACGTCACGATGAAGATCGCGATGCGCCTTTCGGCAGTCGCCGCCGGTCGAGGCGCGTTCATTCGTCGCAGGGTCCGCAGCTCAGTGGGAGCGCAACGATGCAGGGGTGTGTGTAAGGCCAATACTTCCACCATACGCCGCGCTGGCCATCATCATCGAAAGGAGCGAACACGTCGAGGTGGCCTCCCGGGGGACCCTTGGCGATCGCTGCGGGCGAACCAACGAGGCCTACGGCAAGCGAAAAGAAGTTGGTCCAACCCGAGCCAGTCCAAGCGATGTGCCAGAGCTTGTCGTCCTGGCCACGAGCGAACAGATCCAGTCGGTTGGGTTCCCACGAAGAAATTGCAACCGCACCTCTGACCTGCTTCTGGAAGTACCCGGGTGCCAGCCACGTTCCGGCGTACGTCAGATACCAGATCTGGTTGTCCTTGCCGCGCACCGTGACATCGATCCGATTCGATCCCCAGGACACTGCGCTCGGTTTGCTTGCGAACGCCAGTGAGGCTGCTGCCGGCTGAGCCCAGTTGCTCCAGTCTCCGTCGAAGGTACGCTGGTAGAGCAAATCGTCGTCGAGTCCGCGGACGAACACGTCGAGACGATCCGGCTGCCACGACGCGATCGCCGGATCGGATGCGCCGCCGGTTGGCGCGCCGATCGACGTCCACTCAGACCAGGCTCCACCGGAGTGGGTGCCGAGGTAGATGTTTCCGTCGGCTCTGCGTGCGATCAGGTCGATGCGCTCCGGCCATGCGACGCACGCCGGGTCCGAGTCGAAGCCGCCGCCGACATCAAGCCAGTCGGACCACCCGCCGAAGACGCCACCGGGCGCGTTCCTGGATTTTCTGTAGAGATGCCCGTTGCTTCCGCGTATGAAAAGCTCGAGGTTCGGATACTCCGTCGAGCAAATGGCGGGGTCGCCCACAATGCCTACCCCGGGCACGGGCTCGTAGCTGCGCGGACCAAGCGGACCGGCCAATCCGTCTTCGGCGATCGGCGTGAACGGCGCCCAAGCTGCCCCGATGCCTACGAGCTCCACGGCAGCCGAGATGTCCGAATCCGTCGGGTACTCACTGGGAGAGGGTCCGTCACTGTTGCCGCAGACGCTGCCCGCCCCACAGTTCATGACCGAGCGTTCGTCGTAGACTCCGAACGTGCCGCTGGGAACTGGCGGAAAGGCCGCATCCGGTTGCGGAAGCAGGCCGCACTTGAACAGCGACTCGGCAGCCTCGGGGGATGCGCACCAGGCCTCTTCTTCGAAGCGCACGTAACGATCGCGGTCCGCGCGATTGAACGTATGCGGCAGTCCGATGGCGTGCCCGAGGGCGTGGGCGATGGTCACGTTATTCGCACCGGGTTTCAAAGTCATCGTTTGCGCCCCCGTGGCCGATGGCACGATGATGCCTTGGTTCGCGACTCCGGGACGGATTTCGAGCCAGCGGCCCCTGTCGCTGCAGTCGTCCTCGCAAGTGACGAAGCGAAACAGTTCGCCTTGGGACCACGCGCCGGCAACGACACGAATGCGGAGCTCGTCGTCGCTCGAGAAGGACAGCGCTTCCGCGCTCTGGATGATTCGGTAGGGCGCCTCGCTCGGCCACGGCGGGGAGCCGCAATACCGCTCGGTGCAGCTCGGTGCGCAACTCAGGTCTCCTCCGTGGCAAGCACGCACGCTCCGTGCTGGCCCGCCCGCTCCCGTTAGATCTCCGCCAGGACAGAGCGCGCAACCGATGACGGCGGGGCCGCCCGAGCCGGTGCCCGCGCTTCCGCCAGGATTCTGCCCCGCCTCGCCGTCGGCGCCATCCGAGCTCGCTGGGCCGCCCGCGGGATCTCCGCCGTCACCGTTGGCGTTCGCCGAGTTTCCGCCCTCGCCTCCGCCACTGGGCGAACCTCCATTTCCGCCTTCGTTCGCCGCCCCGTCACTCCCTTCGCCGCCCCGTCCACCGCAGGCGCCACTGGAACAACGGCCACCAGCGCCGTCACCGGGGCGGCGATTGAACTCGAGGTCGTCGAGGCCGAGCAATGGCCCGCACGCGACGACCCAAGCCGTCGATGCCAGCGCGACCTTCAAGAATCTTCGGATCTCGGTTCTCATCGAGTCGTGCACGCCGCGGCCAGAGCCTGCCTAGCGGGCGCTCGACTCTATCAGACTCGCAGCGCGGCGCAGCCCGGCCGGCCTCCACTCCTTACGACCCCAAACACCCTACGACGACCTCGACGCCGGCGCCGGCGCTCACGAGCTCCGAGCAGCTTTCCGGGCAAAGCTCGATGACCGAGGGCGTCTCGCCGTCGTCGTAGAAGAAGCCGCCCGCGGCCGTGCACGCGGCCGCGCCGGCAACGCGTTCGACGATGCGCGGGAGCGTGCCTTCTGCCGGGAGGATCTCGAGCGAGACGTCGTTCGGATTCACGATTCCGTCATCCGCGACGGGCATCGCGAGCTTGCAGCCGAGCGCTTCGCTCTGAATACGTCCGAGCGCCGCGGTAAAGGCGGCTGGTGTGCCGTTGCCGACGCTGTAGTAGTGACAGCGCGGAGCCCCGCCCGAGCAGTAGTCGTCGTGCGGGGCGGCTCCGCCGGCGCTGGCGATGGCTTCGAGCGCGGCGAAGTCGGCGCCCTGCATGCCGACCAGGTACGTCTTGATGCCGGTGGCTTCGCGGTGATTCTTCACGATGGACGCGAGCGTATTCTCGTTCGACGAGCAGCCTTCCGGAGCGCCGTCGGTGATGAGCAGACCGACCATCTGTCGTTCGGGCCGTCGCGCCGCCCCCGTGTACGTCGCGAGTCCGCGCAGCGCGGCTTCGATCGGTGTGCGATCTCCCCACGGTATTTCCTCGTTCAAGGCGTCGGTGAGCGCGGTGCGATGGTCGGGCAAGTCGCCGAGCGCGACGGCGGGCGCGGAGTCGGGTGCGCCGGAGCAGCAAGTGCCGCTGTTGCAGCACGCGTACAGGAACGGGTTTTGCGAGCCGGTGCAGCCGCCGCTCGGAAAGAACTGGAGCGCGACGCCCACGTCGTCGGTCCCGACCGCTTCGAACAGGCCGTCCAGGGCGTTCAGCGCGTAGCACCAGCGAGAGACCGTGGTGTCGCCGACGTTGCAGTCGCCGCCGCCCTGCGTTTGGTCCGTCACGGGCAGGCTCTGCGGCAAGTTCATACTGCCGGAACGATCGAGGGCGATGTAAAGGTCGACGGGGATGCTCTTGGCGTCGAGGCGCGTCGCCGCGCACGCGTCCTTGCCGGCGTCGGGGTTGCGGGACGCATAATCGAAGCCCACGTCGTCCGGGTAGTCGATTTCGACCGGTGCACCGCCGTCTCCCGATTCACGCGGGCCGTCGTCGGGGAGCTCCGCGGGCGCGCCGCCGCTGGAGAGCAAACTCGGGTCCAGCGCGGGTTCGCCTGCGTCGCGGCCGCGCGCGTCGCCGCTGTCTACCGCCAGGGTCGGGTCGGCGCCCGCGCACGCGGCCGGAGCACCGGCTGCCACCAGGACCCACATGAGCGGAACCGAGTGCCAGGGCGCGCCGCGCGGGATCGTCACCTCGCTGGACTACGGCTGGAAAAGGCAAACCTTGATGGGCGGCGCACGCGGACGCCTAGGCGACGGCGAGTAGTCGGGTCACTTCGGCGCGGAAGTGCCGCGGCCTTTCCGCGAAGCGTCGTTCTCCGACCTCGAGCGCGGTTTCGGCCAGAGGCGTTGCTCGGGCCTGGAGCTCCGCGATGATTTCGAGCGTGGCCTCGGTGCCGAGCACGCTCGGGCCGACCTCGAGCAAAAGCGCGCGCAGCTCTTGGAGGTCGCGCTCTTCGCCGAGAAGATCGCCAAGCTTCGAGAGCTTGCCCGCCTTGAAGATCGGGTCATCGCCCAGGAGAGGTTTCAAGAGCTCGAGTTGATCGCCGTGCGCTTTGACGCGTTTCCTGAAGTCGTGCAGGCGCTCGCTGCTCGGCTTCTTCGCGGCGCGTTTGAGCGCGCGCCGCGCCGCGGCGTAGCTTTGGCCGAAGGCGCTGGAGAGCTCTTTGTTCGAAAGCTCTCCCTCGCTCCACCCCTCGATGTGGTGCTTGACGGAGTCGAGCAGAGACCCGAGCTCGGAGGAGACGGCCGGAGCCAGGGCAGCCGACACGGCGTCCCGGTGCCGGCGCGCCAGCGCGCGGCGCATCGGTTCGAAACGCTCGGCGGGAGCCAGCGCCAAGCTCTCGAAGGTTTCCAGCATCACCAGGGCGCGCCGAGCCTCCGCCAACATCCTCGAGCACTCCCTGAGGACGGCGTTTTCGAAGGAGCCGCTGCCCACCGAGGCGTGCCTGCGCAAGCGGATCAGGGCACGCAGCCGTTTGACGTTGCGCCTGAACCGGTGGATGCCTTCGTCCGGTTCCTCCTTCATTTTCGTGACGAGCGCGACGTCAGTCGCCACGATCTCGAGGGCAATGTCGCGCACCTGTCCGAGGACGCGGTTGGGGCTCGATAAGCGGTAGGCCACGGTTCCACAAGCCTAACGTCGAGCCTCGTCCTAGCAACCCTGCTCCGCTTGGGACGATGCTCGGCCCGGAGTATGGTGCACGCATGCCCGTGGCCGACGCGTTCGATCGTCCTCGTTTCGGCAATCGGAGCCTGTTTCCCGATCTCGAGGCGCGCGCTTACCTGGCTCACGCGGCGGTCAGTCCGCCTCCCTTGCCGGTGCGCCGCGCCGTGATCGGCGCGGTAACCGAACTCGGGCGGCGCGGCCTCGAAGCGTCGCGCGAGGCCACGGTGCAGCGACGCCGGCTCAAGGTCAAGTTGGCGGACCTCGTCGGGGGCAGTGCGGACGACTACGGCCTCGTCGGCAGCACGACTCAGGCGGTGGCCGCGGCGGCGCTGTGCTTCCCGTGGAGGCGGGGCGACAAAGTCATCCTGGTCGACGCCGAGTTTCCCGCCAACGTGACGCCGTGGCTGCGCGCGGCGGAGCTTTACGGCCTGAACGTGGCGTGGTTGCCCCAGCCGCTCGGGCGCACGCGCGCGGAGCTCGGTGAGTTCTTCGAAGCGCTCGAACGGGAGCTTCGGAGCGGCGCGCGCCTTTTCGCCGCGAGCGCGGTACAGTTCCAGACCGGGCTCCGCTTGCCGATCGCCGAGCTTGCCGCGTGCTGCAAGCGCCACGGCACGGAGATCTTCGTCGACGTGATCCAGGCGGCGGGGTCGTCACCGTTCGACGTTCGCACGGCGGGAGTCGACTATGCCGCGGGCGCGGCGCACAAATGGCTGATGGGTGTCGAGGGCGTTGGGTATCTGTACGTCCACCCGGATCGCGTTGCGTCGCTGCGTCCGGTCGTTGCGGGCTGGGCCAGCCACGTCGATCCGTTCAGTTTTTTGGTCGCCGGCGCCGGTCACCTCCACTACGACAAGCCGATTCGCCGCAGCGCCGACTTCGTCGAGGGCGGCGGCCACGCGGGCGTCGCGTGCGCGGCGCTCGAAGCCGGCATCGACACGATTGCCGCGCTGGGAACCGAGGGGATCTGGCGCCACGTGAACGCCTATCTCGACCGACTCGAACCGGCGCTCTGCGATCTCGGTTTCGAGAGCGCCCGCGCGACGGACCCGGCGCTGCGCTCGTGCCTTTTCAGCGTGCGTCCACCGTCCTTCGCGCCGCTGCCGGGGCTCTACGGGCGGCTTCGCGATCGCGGCGTCGCGTGCAGCACGCCCGACGGCTGGCTCCGCTTCGCGCCGCACTGGCCCAATTCGCCCGAGGAGGAGGTCGACCTCGTGATCGAGGCAACGCGCGAGGCGCTCTCGGAGCTCCAGCGTTGAACGACGTCGAGCCCCTCGCGCCGGATCGACCGCTTCATTCTTGCTGGCCGTCGCTTCGACGCTCCGCACCTTTCGCGTTGCTGGCAGATTTGCCGACGCCGGTCGAGAGGCTCGAGACGCTCGAGCAGAGGATTGGAGCCCGCGGCCCGCTTTTTATCAAGCGCGACGACATTTCCTCGCCGGTGTACGGCGGGAACAAGGTGCGCACGCTCGAGGCGCTGTTCGGCCTCGCGAAAGCGCTCGGCGCTCGGCGCATTTTTTCTACCGGAGCTTTCGGCAGCAACCACGCGCTCGCGACGGCGCTGCACGCGCCGCGCGTCGGGCTCGAACCCGGCGTGCTCTTGTTCCCGCAGCCGCGGGCGTGGCCGGCGCTCGAAAACCTTCGCGTCACGGCGAGCTACGCGCGCTTCTTTCTGGGGCTGCCGCACTGGCTCGCCTTTCCTTGGGGGATGGCGCGCCTTTCCCGGCGCGAGCGTCGCGGCGACCCACCGGGTTTCGTCATGGTGCCGGGCGGCGCGACGCCCGAAGGGGCGCTCGGCTACGTGTCCGCGGCGCTCGAGCTCGGCCTGCAGGTGCAGAGCGGGCTCTTGCCGGCGCCGCGCGCCATCGTCCTCGGCGTGGGCTCGACGTGCACGACCGCGGGGTTGCTCGTGGGCCTCGCGCTCGCCGCTCGTCTCGGCATCGGCTTCGTCGACTCGAAGGGCCGGCCGGCTCCGCCGCTCGTCGTCGCGGTGCGCGTGACGCCGTGGCCCGTCACCGCGCGCTTTCGCGTCGTCGGTCTCGCGGTGCGCACCGCCGAGCTGCTCGAGAAGCTCACCGGTGACCCGAGCGCGCGCTGCGACGCCCGCTCGCTGTCATCGGGCTTGCGCATCGACGGCCGTTTTCTCGGCCGTGGCTACGGCTGGCCGACACCGGAAGGCGAGCGGACGCTCTCGCTGTTCTCGGAGCTCGGGCTCGTGGCGCTCGACACGACGTATACCGCCAAAGCCGCAGCCGGTTTCCTTGCCTTCGCACGCGCCGAACCGGGGCCGTCGCTCTTCTGGTCGACCAAGTCGACGGTGCCGCTCCCGTCGCTCGAGCCCGCCGCCCTCGAAGCGGCGCCGCCCGGCGTGCGCCGCTTCATCGAGAAAGCCGAGCGCGAGCTCAGCGAGTCCAGCCGTCGGGATCCTCGACGCACAGGCCCACGGTGAGGAAGCCCGCACCGACGCGCCCGCAGTATTCCACGGCGCCGTCGCCGTCCGAATCGCGTTTGCCCACGCTGTACTCCGCGGCGAAGCCCTTGGTGTAGCCAAGGGTTGCGCTGCTACCGCGCAGGTTGCCGGTACCTTCCACCGCGCCCAGCGTGGCACCGATGCTCGCGTTGTAGCCCTCGCTGCCGTCCTTGTTGTGCGTCCCCGCGGAAACGTGTGCGGAAGGACCCTCGACCATCACCGAGTTCAACCCGTCGTCACTCGCAAAGCCGAAGCGCAACGTCGAGACCTGCACCTCGAGCTGCTCGCCGAATTGAGCCGATATGCTGCCGCTTTCGGCAAGCATGGCGCTGCTTGCGTCGCGCCCGCGCAAGAGCGCCGCGCCGACGAAGTAGTCGCCGTTCTCCGTCGTTCCGGCGTCGAAGTGGAACGCTTGCAGCGGCGTTTGCTGCACTCGTTCGGCGTTGTTGGCCCCCTTGGCGTGCCCCGCCGCAGCGGCGACGGCGGGGCTCGGCTTCGAAAACTTGACGGC
>DASWGX010000515.1:0-4383 GCA_036393455.1 Polyangiaceae bacterium | reverse complement strand
AGCATCGAAGGGATTCAGCTCGCGGACGCGGGTCGCTGCAGCGAAGCCATCGACAAGCTGTCGCGGTCGGAAGCGCTCTATCATGCTCCCACGACGCTGGCGCGGCTCGGCGAGTGTCAAGTTGCCGTCGGGCAAGTCGTGCTCGGCACGGAGAACCTGAATCGCGTCGTACGCGAGCAGCTCGGAGAAAATCCACCGCAGGCTTTCGTTCAAGCGCAACAGCGCGCCGCCGGCGTGCTCGAGCAGGCGCGCGGGAAGATCGCGTACCTGGTGGTTCAGGTGCAACCGAGCGAAGCCGAGGTGCGCGTGACGGTGAACGGCGTCGAAGTTCCGCGGCCGCTGCTCGGCGTCGCGCGTCCCACGGATCCGGGCCAACACGAGGTGCGGGTGGAGGCGCCCGGCTTCGTTCCGGCGGCGCAGACGGTCGAGCTTCGCGAAGGCGATCGGCAAGAGCTCGCGTTCACGCTGACGCCCGCGCCCCAAGATCCGGGCGCGGCCCAACCGGTCCCCGCGGCCCCCGCCGCGCCGCCGCCCGACAGCGCCGTTTACGCTGACGCCGGCACCGCTCCCGGTCCGTCCAAACAGCGCAGTTTGGTGCCCGCGTACATTGCCTTCGGTGTCGGCGCCGTGGGCCTGACCGTCGGGACGGTGGCGGGCATCGTCGCGTCCAACAAGGAGAGCGCCCTCGCCTGTCCGGACAAGCGCTGCCCCGTTTCCGAGCACGATGATTTGGATAGCGCCAACGCCATGGCGACGGTCTCCACGGTCGGGTTCGTCGTCGGCGTGGCGGGCGGTGCCGCGGGGGTCGTGCTGCTTCTCGTCGGCAGCGGTAGCAAGGAGGTGCCCGTCGCGGCGCGTTGGGGTTCGGTGACGGCGCAGCCGTTCGTAGGCGCCCGCTCCGCCGGGTTCATGGGGACGTTTTGATGGCCTCGCGCTCGACGGCTCCGCGTTCGAGGGACGGGCGGTCGACGGCAACCAGTGCCGGGTCTCGCTCCAAGGCGTCTCGACGCGCCACTTTGCTGCTTTCCCTCGTGTTCGCGACGGCGTTCGGCTGTGCCAACGTGATCGGGCTCAGCGACTACGAAAAGGTCGACGATGAAGAAGGCGGAGGCATGTGCACGTCGCAGGGGGTCGAATGCGACGCCAGCAGCGAGTGCTGCGAGGAAGCGCTGTGCATCAGTTTTCAGGGTGCCGACGCCGTCTGTGCCGACTCCTGCAACGAAAATGCTGGTTGTCGCAGTGCCTGCTGCGCCCTGCTCAGCGACTCCGACGGCGAATTCACCGGTGGTGCCTGCGCGGGCCTCGAGGTTTGCGGCGGCGCGGGCTGTCGCGAAGACGGGTTTAGCTGCGATGTCAACGGCGACTGTTGCGGCTTCGAATTCTACGAGGCCTTCTGCGTCAACGTCACGGACGGCAACGGCCCTGGCGCATGCCTCGAAGCGTGCTTCGACGATTCGGACTGCGACAGCAACTGCTGTGTGCCGCTCGACGACGGGCTCAACGCCGTCTGCGCGCCCGAATCGGTGTGCGCCGGCTAGTCACCCGCCTTGCTCCGCCCGCTCTACGAGGGCGGCGAAGACCGAGTCGAGCGTCGTGGTGAGCTTTTTCTTCATCACCAACTTTTTCTTCATCACCAAGCCGTCGAGAAGTGGCGCCTTGCGCCAGCGCGATCCAGACTAGTTGGTGCTTTTGCGTCCTGTCCTCGCCGCGAGCGCCATCTGGTTCGGCGTCGGCATGACAGCGAGCGCCTGCGCAAGGCCGATACCAGTTGGACCGACGCCGCCGTTGGGGGTTGTTACCGAGCCGGTGCGGCCGGAGCCGAGCCGGGCGATGGCGCAGCACCACGGCGATACCCCGCTCGTCCTCTACCTCGACGATCTCGAGGACGACCTGGATCCGAGTTACGACGGCGACGCTGCCGACGGAACGGCAATCATCGGTTTCGACGACGGTCCGGTCCCTCCGTTTTTCTTGCGCGCGGCGAACGGCGTTGTCGTCGACTCGCGCGCGCTCGTGGGACGCGAGCCGTTCGTCGTCGTTTTCTTCGCCACGCGGTGCCCGGTTTGCAGCATCAAGCTGGCTTTGGTGAGCCACGTACTGCGCGAGGCGGGGCCGATTCGAACGCTGTGGGTGCACGCCGGTGCCTGCCACCAGGCGAGCCGAGCCATGAGTTTTCTCGGCAATTACGACGTGACCACGCCGGTCATCGACGCGTACGAACATCCGCTCTTCGCCTTCGCGTACAATCCCTTCCGCGGAGTACCCGTCGTCGCCGTCGTGGGGCGCGGTGGCGGTTTGATCGAGTATCAGCTGGGCCTGGAAGCGAACGACCCGGCGCGTCTGGCACGAGCGATCGACTTTGCGCGGCGCGAGCCGCCGGCGGAAGCCTTTCGGTAGCCGCGCGCCCGGGGCCGCCGCAGCGCTCGACAGGGCCCTGGCTCCCGCCCCTTCTCCGCTTGCGCGGCGCTCTGCCTTGACGCCACGGTGCCGAGCTCTTAGACCGCCGCGCCTGAACCATGCCGCAGATCGTGGTGGAGAGGCTGCGTAAGAGCTTTCGAGTGCTCGAGCGCAAGCCGGGCATCCTGGGAGCGCTCGGCGCGCTGGTGCAGCGTCGTTACCGCCAGGTACACGCCCTCGATGGCGTGAGCTTCGAAGTGAAACGGGGCGAGCTCGTCGCGTACATCGGTTCCAACGGCGCGGGCAAGAGCACCACGGTCAAGCTGCTCGCCGGGATCCATTGGGAACGCCGCGCTGGTTTCACTGGGCGGCTCCCGCGGCGGGACCGGCGTTCCTTGCGGTGGCTCTCTTCGTCTGGAAGTACGCGGTGCGCGCGTACGTGTCGACGGGAAGCTGATCGGCCGGGAAGCGTCGACACGGAAACGATTGTAGCATCACGCGAGGCGCGCGCCCCTGCCCTTGCGCGTCACGCGCGGCAGGATGGTGCGGGCGCTGACCTCGACGCGTCCGGCGTCGTTTGCACCGCGGCGGAAGCGCTGCACGCCGGCGAAGGCGATCATGGCGGCGTTGTCCGTGCAGGCTCGAAACGGGGGCACGAACAACGCGAGCCCGGCGTCGCGCGCTTTCTCCGCGGCGCGACGGCGAAGCTCGCGGTTGGCGGCCACGCCGCCGCCGAGCACGACGGCACCGACGTTCTCGCGCTCGGCGGCGTGCATGGCCTTGTTCACGAGCGTATCGACCACGCGCCGCTGGAACGCCGCGCACAGGTCGCGCAACACGCGATCGTCGCCGGGCCGGCCGTGCTCGGAAACCCAGCGAGCGACGTTGCTCTTCAGTCCGGAAAAGCTGAACTCCAGCGACGCGTGCTGGGGCATCGGCTTCGAGAGCGTGATGGCACGGGCGTCGCCTTCGCTCGCCAAGCGATCGACGACCGGGCCGCCGGGGTAGCCGAGTCCGAGCAGCTTCGCGACCTTGTCGAAGGCCTCGCCGGCGGCGTCGTCGCGCGTGGCGCCGAGCTCGCGAATGCTATCCGCGTCGAGGCCGTCGACGCGATAGAGCGCCGTGTGACCGCCCGAGGCGATGAGCCCGATGAACGGCAGCGGCGGCTTCGGCGCGGGCTTTTCCGGATCGAACTCGAGATGGGCCGCCACCAGATGGCCCACCAAATGATCGACGCCGACGATCGGTTTTTCCGCCGCCCAGGCCAGGCCCTTGGCCGTTTCGACGCCGACCATCAACGCGCCAGTGAGCCCGGGCCGGCAGGTGACGGCGATGCCGTCGATGGCTGCCAGGGAGACGTTCGCTTTGCGGAGCGCGCCGCCGACGACGAAGCGAATGTTATGGAGGTGGTCGCGCGAGGCAAGCTCGGGCACGATGCCGCCATACGGCGCGTGCACGTCGACCTGGCTGTGCACCACGTCCGAGAGCACGTGGCCGGCGTCGGTCACGACGCTTGCCGCCGTCTCGTCGCAGGAAGTTTCGATGCCGAGAACGCGCACGGGTCCGCTCAGTAGTCGCAGCGCTCGCGCGCTTGCCGCCGCAGGTGAAATAGCGCGAAGCCCGGGCGCGCCTCGCCGGCGAGGGCTTCGGAGACGGTCCCCGCGGAACGCGGCGGCCTGAGCACGCGAAGCTCGACGTCCAGGCTCTGCATCAGCGAAAGAACGGCGAGCATGGGGCCGGCGCAGGAAGAGTCGATCCACGATACGAGGTTTTGCTCGCGTCCCTCGCCGAACTCCAGCGCGCTCAGCGCGTCGCGCTGTACTTCCTCGATTGCGACCAGCGGTGCTCCATCGAACAGCGGCAGTCCGAGCTCCGAGCAGAACCCGTTTTCCGCGTCGTCGGTGGTGAAGTCGCCCGGAAAGCTCTCGAGCGTCTCGACGGCGAGCTCGAGCCGCCCGCGCAAGAGCGGCGGCTCTCCGTCGGGCA
>DASWGX010000514.1:0-2447 GCA_036393455.1 Polyangiaceae bacterium | reverse complement strand
CGGGTCGTCCATTTCCTTGAACGTCTTGAACCCCACCGCGCCGTAGAGCTGCTCGCGGGCCACCTTGAAGGCTCGCTCCTGTCGATCGGCTTTGCCGTCGTATTTCGCGAGGGCCTCGACGTAGGCGAGCGAGGCCGCCGGAAACAAGCAGAGCGGTACGGTTTGCCCGATCGAGTAGAGACGCAAGAGATCTTCCAGCAGGGCCCGGGCGAGCTCCGGGTCGAGCGCCTGGTAGCTGCGTCGATAGGCATCCGCGCTGTCGCTCGTCAGGTCCGGGCGGCCTATCAACACGGTATGGCGCGGCAGCGACGCGCCGGCCATGCATTGCAGCACGAGGTGACGGATCCAGAGGCTGAGCGCTCGCCTGGGGTGACCGCGCTGGTAGCTTTGCCACACCTGAGCCCGGGGCCAAACGTCGCGGAGCGCACCCACGAGCGTGGTACCAGCAAGGTGCAACTCGAGCGGAGCCGGCGGCAAACGCTCACCTTCGAGCCACGGCCGCGCCGCTTCGGCGACTGCGGTCACCTCCGCGCGCAGGTCCTCGAACGCGCAGGCACCGATCACGCCGTAGGGAAGGACGCCGCGCGCGCGCGCGGCCTCGAGCTCGTCCGCCGGGTCGCCCCGCTCGAGCGCGCGCTCGAGCAGCAGCGAGCCGATCGCGTAGCGTTCGAGCGCATCGAGCTCCACGGGCTCGCGATCCAGGACGAGGTCGACGCGCTCCCTGAGCTCGACGCCCAGACGCCGCTCGAACAGCCCGCGCGCGGGGTGCTCGAAGAATGCCGTCAGCACGTCGAGGGGGAGCAACTCCGGCAGCTCGATGCCGGGGAGCGGCGCGCTCTGCAATCCCGGGACGCGACGCTCGGCCTGAACGAGAGCGCGTGCGCCAGAGAGCCGGCTCTGCCCGAAGCCGAACAGGCGCGGGTCGTCGCCGGCGCCGAAGTAGCGAGGACTGAACGGCTGGAGCGGGTGAACGACCACCGGCTCGCGGGCGCCGTCTTCGAGCCCGAAGCTCTCCCGGAAGACGTCCAAGAGCTCGGACACGACGGCCGCCGGGGGCCGCTCCGAACCGTCCTTGATGCCCCTTCCGACGTAGGTGACGATCAGCTTTTCCCGCGCCGAAAGCAGCGCCTCCAAGAACAGGTAGCGGTCCTCTTCTCGCAAAGACCGATCGCCTGCGCGCTGGTCCGAGCTCAACCGATTGAAAGCGGGATGCGGTTCAGCCCTCGGGAACTCGCCGTCGTTCATGCCGAGCAAGCACACGACGCGAAATGGAATACTGCGCATCGGCAAGAGCGCAGAAAACGTGATCCCGACGTCGGAAAACTCGGTGCCTTCGCGTGCGTTTCCGAGTCGTGCGCGGAGCAGGTGACGGAGGGCTCGAAGGCCCAGCGCTTCTTCGAACCCGCCTCGCGCGGCCTCCGCCGCGAGCTCCGACAGTTCGTCCGAAAGCTCCTCGGTCTGCCACGCATCGGCCGGTGCCGTCGCGAGCAGGTCGGCGCTGAGCTCGGCGAGCTCGGCGACCCAGGCCCTAGGCGGGCACGCTCTTTCGACGCGTCGCGCCCAACGGAACAGCGTTTCGCAGAACTCCGCGAACGAGCCGAGGACCGTGGCCGCCTCGCCTTCGACGTCGTCGTACGGCATCACCGACGCGAACGGATTCTTGTCCTCGCCCGGCAGGCAATAGCCGAGGAGCAACCGCTCGAGCCCGAAACGCCAGGTGTTGGCGCCTTCTCCGGGTTGACCGTGCGCGCGGCGGTGAGCGGCGTCGATGCCCCAGCGGACGTTGACCTCCCGCGCCCAGCGCCGCAGCTGCGAAAGCTGCTCGGCGGCGATGCCGAAGCGGCTTCGCACGGGCTCGAGCTGTAGCAAGTCGAGCACCGCGCTCGCTTTCATGCGTCCGCCGAGCACGTCGAGCACACGCAGCAGGGCGTCGGCCGCGACGTTGTCGGCGACGCGCGGGCGATCGAGAATTCGGTACGGAAGGTACGCGGCTTCCTCGCCGGAATCGCCGAAGACCGCTTCGACGAACGGTGCGTATGCCTCGACGTTCGGCATCATGACGACCACGTCGTGGGGTCCGAGCGTCGCATCGCGCTCGAACAGATCGAGCATTTGATCGCGCAATACTTCGAGCTCGCGCTGCGGGCTGTGGCAAGCGTGCACCCGCACCGAATCGTCGCCCGGCGAAAGCGGCAAAGGGTCGAGCTCCGCGTCGCGCGCTCGCCGGCGGAGCGCCAGCACGTCCGACTGGAGAACGGAGAGCGCCGAGCCCAGCCCCGGGTCCACGAAGAGATCGACGTCGCTCTCGACGTAATCGGCCGCGTTTTCGAGCACGGCCTGGAAGTCGCTGCCGACTTTGCCGAGCGACACCAAGAGCCGGTTGTCCTTTCGCAACGACTGCTCGTCGATCGCATTCGGCTGGCGAGCCGCCCGCTTGCGTCCGCGCG
>DASWGX010000513.1:0-4584 GCA_036393455.1 Polyangiaceae bacterium | reverse complement strand
GTCATCCAGCGAGACGGCACGACCAACGAGCCTGAGCCAGCCGCGCCGCTCTTTCAACGACCACGAACGTGCATCGGGATTGCGAAGGAAATTCCACGAGGGCTCGAGCTCGGTGGAACCGAAGTCGTCGCGCGCCGGCGGCGGAGCGAAGCGCACCGGGCGCAGGCGCGGCGCCGGCATCGAAAGCTCCACGCGCCCGGGTCCGAGGGCACCCCCCGAGCGGGAACGAGCTTCCCCGATGACGGGCCAACCGTGCTTGGTCCACGTCACCGGCGCCAAGAACGTCTCTCGCCCCAAGTGATGATGCCGCCCTCGCTTCGGGCGAATGCCGAGCAACACCGCCCACGTCGTCCCGTCCGGAAGATCCACCAAGTCCGCGTGACCGAGCGCCTGTATCGGATGCCGTGGCCGATCGCGGTGCGTCACGATCGGATTGTGCGGACACGCCTCGAACGGCCCGAACGGCGCGCGCGAGCGCACCACCATCTCCGAGTGCCCGTAGCCCGTGCCACCCTCCGCGTGGATCAAGTAATAGTACTCGCCGCGCCGGTACAGGTGCGGCGCTTCCGGCCAAGTCCCGCCCGCGCCCGGCCAGACCGGCTTCGCCTTACCGAGCAAGCGCCCGCCTGCGACATCGATCTTCGCCTGGTGAATGCGCGGATGCTCGAAGTCCCGCCCCGGCCCCGTGCGCGTGTAGTAAGCGTCCCCGCCGTCGAAGAGCAGCGACGGATCGATCCCGTCCTCGTCGAGCCACACCGCGTTCGACCAAGGCCCCTCGGGACGGTGCGCCGTAACGTAGAAATTCCCACCGCCGTCCACGTTGGTCGTGATCATGTAGAACCGACCACCGTGATGGCGCAGCGTAGGAGCGTAAATGCCGCCCGAGCTCCGAATCCCCGTCAAGTCGAGCTGCGACCGGCGCGTCAGCACGTGCCCGAGCTGCCGAAAGTGCACCAAGTCCCGACTGTGAAAGATCGGAACGCCCGGAAAGTACTCGAAGCTGCTCGTCACCAAATAGAAATCGTCGCCCACCCGGCACACACTCGGGTCCGGATGGAACCCGGGGATAACGGGGTTCTCGAAGCTTCGACCCTGAGACGACCCACGCCGTATCGCGCGTGCTTTCACGGGCGAAACAGGAGCACGAGGCGAAGGCTGAAGCAATCGGTAGCGACCGATCCCGGTACCTCGCCTGCCCTTGCGTCGGCCGGCCCCAGGAGCATGCGTCACTTCCCTTCCGGCATCGACCACTGCACGAGGTGGAGCGTGAGCAAGCCCACCGTTTCGGAGGGCTGCGAGTCGGCAATCAAGCCGCGCAATGACTGATAGAAGTCAGCGTATAGCTGGCGCATCTTGAGGTAGTCCGCGCGCGAAACCGAGAAGACGCTGTAACCGAACCAGTCGACCGCGCCCGCCGACGCAAGACGCTCACTGGAAACGGCCGCCCAGTGGCGACGCAACGCGAGAGCTTGTTCGGGTGCGATGCGCGTGTCGGTAACGAGAGGTGCGCGAAGCACGTATCGCCCCGGACGCCGGCGCAAGACGCCAGCCTCCGTGAGCACGTCGAGGCACTGTTGAGCCACGCTCGACTCCGTACCGAGAGCTTCGGCGAGGACCTCCGCATCGACCGCTCCTCGCTTGCGGAAAGCATCCGTGTCGAGCAGGGCGACGACCGCCGAAGTCCACGGATGCGCGAAAGCGGCGCGTCTGGAAGCGGCCAGCTTGGCGTGCTCGGCGGCCAACCGCGGAATCTGACGAACGTCGACGAGCAACGCCACGAAGTCTGCAAGCCGTTCGGTGAGGGCGTGCAGCAGGATGAAAAACTCTGGCAATCGCGGGCGCGTCTGTCCATTCAGGAACCGAGAGATGCGAAACCGTGACAGCCGTGCTCGCGCCGCAACCCGAGTGATGGGCTGATCGCCGAGCTGGGCTCTCAGCCACGCTGCGACATTTTCGTCGTTGATCGGGTCGAGCAAGATTGCCGTGTCCGCACTGAACGCGTGCAGAGCGGCGGGAACGTCGATGCCGGCCCGGGAGCAGGCTCTGAGCGCGGTGGCGGCCGTCGGCATTCGGCTGCCGCTCTCCCACTTCGCGCAGACATTGGAGCGAAAACCGAGCCGGCGGGAGAACGCGACTTGCGAGCGCCGGCCGCGAACCGCCCGTAGGAAACGACGAGCTTCGAGCACCACTAGGCCAGCATTGCACATCGGGGGCCAGGTTTGAGGCACGAAATGTTCAGAGCTGATGCGGTGGGAGCTTGCCGGGGTGCAGTGCCGAGCGCACGATGACGCGCATGAAGCTTTGCAAGTTCGTAGGGAGTTGTTAGGTGGGCCTTAGCGTGGCTTGCTCCGGCGTTCAGACCGGAGACGCGGGGGAGGAAGACGGGCCCTGCGTCCGGCGCGAGGAAGCCATCGACGACTGGACGACGATTCCCGAGGGATTCACCGACGCTCCGGCCGACCAGCTGTCGCCGGCGAGGGGCGTTTGGAACGGGACGTTGGAGCGGCCGACCGGCGAGGCGATTGCCCTGCGCGTCGAGTTCGTCTCGGACGACGCGTCGGCCAAGGCCGTGTACTACGACGTCGCTCCGGGGCGAGATGCCGTCTGTAACGCTCCGGGGCTGGTCATCTCGGCGGAGCTACGGTTGGAGGACACCGAGAGCTTGTCCGGTACGGTCCCGGTGCAGGTCGACACACTGAGCGGCAAGCTCAGGTTTTCTTCGGAGCGCGCGCCGGGCGCCGTTCAGACCACGTTCGACGTTAGCTTCAGCAGGACGCCGCTCGGCCCCCCGTCGCTGCTCGCGGCCGCCGAATACGAAAACAGCCTGTGGCGGGGCGACTGGGTTTGGGAAGCTCAA
Source organism: Polyangiaceae bacterium (assembly GCA_036393455.1). Lineage (GTDB taxonomy): Bacteria > Myxococcota_A > Polyangia > Polyangiales > Polyangiaceae > DASWGX01. The sequence goes on along the minus strand of DASWGX010000513.1, from coordinate 1,727 downwards.
GTCGACTGCACCGGCGACGAGCTCTGTTCAGGTCTCGAGCAGCATCCCCTCGGCTCCGTCGCTCTCAGCAACCTGCCGGAGGAGTGACGATGGTTTCAATTCTGTAAACTGCCGGGCGCAGACCCTCGGTCAAGACCGCGCCGGGGCAAACGTGCTTCCCCATGACGTTGCTCGCCGTCAAGGTCGCGCGCGGCGCGCTGTTCGTCTATTCGGGAATCGTGTACGGCGCAGCGGCTGCGAAAACGGCGCTCGCGTTTGCTAGTCGCGGCGCTGCCGGCGCGCTCGGCCTCGCGTTCAGAGCTGCGCTCGCGAGCGGGGGTGCGAACGCGGCTTCCGTCGGACCGACCATGGCGGCGTCCGGTGCGTTCGCAACGCTGGCCAAGACAGCCGGCGCCGCCGCGGCAGCGGTCGGCGCGGTCATGCTTGCGATCGATCAGAACGAGAAGCTCAAGAAGTCGACCGAGGGGCTCGGCATCTTCGACATCTTGAGCGAGTCTATCACCGAGGGTAAGAGCCCGTTCGAGGTCGTCAACGAGCACCAAAACAAGCTGGCGACGAAACGGAAGGCCGCAGAGACAGCGTCGAAGGCATCCGGCGCCGGCGCGGCGTTCGATCCGACGCAGCTTGGCACGTTGGGGCAGTTCGAGAGCCTGGACGCGATGACCGCCGCGATCGCCAAGTCGCAGGCGGAGCAGATCGAAAAGCTCATGGCGGGCAGCACGGGCGACGCGCAGGCGCGGTTTGACGCGCTGTTCGCGAGCATCGAAGGACCTGCTCGAGCGCGTGCCCGAGCCCGCGGCGAACCAGCGGATGACGTCGAGGCGCAAACGGGCGCACGACGTGACGCCGGCGCCGCGCCTCCGGCGCAAGTGGTGGCGAGCCGCAGAGATGCCGACCAACAATCGCGCGAGGTGCTCGACGTGCTCCAGAAAATCGAAGCGAACACCACACCGGGCAAGAGCGAGATCCTCGTCAAAGACGACACCGGCCGAGCCGAGGTGCGGAGATTGAGCGGCCCGCGCCAGCGCCTTCGAGTCGAACGCAGCGGGAGTTTCTGATCATGCCCCGCACGCGACCCATCGAGATCGTGCACGTGCGCCGTCGCCGGCACGCGCCCGAAGTGGAGCACTTCGACGTTGCCGAGCTCGAGCTTGCGACGGAGCGCGAAGCCGTCGCCGCGCACGACCCGCGTCCGTTCGCGACGTTGGCCGACGTGGTGGCGATCTTCCGCGAGGCTCAGAGGTGCCGAACATGAAACTCCCCACCGGCCCGATCACGCTACCCGAGGCGCAGCGTTTGCTCGCCGAAACGAACGAGCAGTGGCGCGAGAAGTACTGGGGGCAGCGGCTCCGCCGCTACTTGCAGCGGCGGAGCAAGGCGTTGGGCCGCGAGCTGGTCGTCAGCACCCGTCCCGCGACGGTGCAAATGGCCGAGCTCCGCCAGCACTGCCCCGAGCTCTTCCCTCGCAAGCCGAGCACGCGCCGCAAGCTCCCGGAGGAATTCAGGGAGCTCCTGACCGCGACGATTGACGAGCGGGTGACGGAGATTCTCGACGCCACGCTTGAGCCGCGCTTGCGGTTGCTCGAGATGCAGGCGGACGGGCTGGCGCGATGACGCTCCGAGACGAGCTCATCGCCGCCGGCTACATCACCCCCGAGTCTGCGGACGGGCCCCCGAGGCTGACGGAGCGACGACGGACCGCGCCGGCACCGGCACCGGCACCGGTA
>DASWGX010000512.1:0-14600 GCA_036393455.1 Polyangiaceae bacterium | reverse complement strand
GTCTACGCCGCCAAGCGGCTGATCGGGCGCAAATGGGATTCTCCCCAGGTCAAGAACGCACTGATGACCTGTAGCTACGGTATCGTCGAAGGGCCTCACAACGACGTGCGCATCAAGCTCCGGGAGCAAACCTACTCGGTGCCGGAAATCAGCTCGATGATCCTGCAGGAGATGCGCATCGTGGCCGAGGACTACCTCGGCGAGCCCGTGCGCAAAGCCGTGGTCACCGTTCCGGCGTACTTCAACGACGGCCAACGGCAGGCGACCAAGGACGCCGGAACCATCGCCGGTCTCGACGTCATCCGCATCATCAACGAACCGACCGCCGCCTCACTGGCCTACGGCTTCGGCAAGAGCATGGACCGCACGGTCGCAGTATACGACCTCGGCGGAGGAACCTTCGACATCAGCATCCTGGAAATCGGCGCGCACGGGGTGTTCAAGGTCGTGAGCACGACGGGAGATACCTTCCTCGGTGGGGAAGACTTCGACGCGCGCATCATCGATTGGTTGGTCAGCACCTTCCACGAAGAGCACCGCGTCGACCTCCGACACGATCGCATGGCATTGCAACGCCTGCGAGACGCAGCCGAAAAGGCCAAGTGCGAGCTTTCCAGCGTGCTCGAAACCGAGATCAACCTCCCGTTCATCATCTCCACCGGGGCCAGCGAGGCCCTCCACCTCCAGCGGGCGCTGTCGCGCGACACGCTCGAGAACCTCACCCAAGATCTCGTCGACCGCACCATCGACATTTGCCGCCAGGCGCTCGAAGACGCTCGCCTGGCGGTGGGCGAAATCGAGGACGTCGTCCTGGTCGGCGGCATGACCCGCATGCCCGCGATTCAGCACGCCGTCGGCGACTTCTTCCGGCGCGATCCGAACCGCGGCGTACACCCGGACGAGGTCGTCGCCCTCGGCGCCGCGATCCAAGGCGCAGCGCTGGTGGAGGACAGGCAGGGCGTCATCCTGCTCGACGTCACGCCTCACGCGCTCGGCATCATGACCTTCGGCAGCCACTTCGAGGAACTGATTCCGCAGAACACCACCGTGCCCACCGGCCGCGCCAAGATCTTCACCACGAGCCGCGACAGCCAGACCGCCGTCAAGATTCTCGTGATGCAGGGCGACAGCAAGCGCGCGGAAGAGAACGAGCTCTTGGGCGAGTTCATCTTGACCGGGCTCCGCCGCGCGCCCAAGGGCGAGGTCGAAATAGAGGTCACCTTCGAAATCAACACGGACGGCATCGTCAGCGTGCACGCCAAGGATCTGGAAACGGGACAAGCGCAGTCGATCCAGGTCACCGCGTCGAGCGGCCTCACCCAGGACGAGATCAAGACGATGATGGAAGGCGCGCAAGAGTACCTGGTGGAGCGCCGCAGCGACGAGCGCTTCGAAGCCACGCGCCAGGAAGCCGAAACGCTGATCTCCGACATCGAGCAGATGTTTCCCGAGGTCGAACGACTGGTCGGGTCGGCCGATTTCGGACGGGACGCCCTGAGCAAAGCCCGCAGCGTGGTGGAGCGCGCGCGCGGGGCCATCGAGACCGGCAGCGTCGAGAGCGTCAAGGAGCAGGTCGAGCAGCTCGGCAGGACTCAGCGCATGTTCAAGGGAGTGGTAACGCGAGCATGAGCGAGCGCGCTTCAGCAAGTTGGGCGGCCGATGGCTGAGCGCAAGGCGCGGTCCCGCAGCGTCGCCCCGAGCTCACTGCCGCCCGAAGTGGAAGACATCGATGCGAGCTGGGACGAGGATCGTTCGAGCGCGCTGGAGCTGGATCTGGAGCTCGCTCCGGAAGACGCCTTCGAACGCATCACCGCCGTCCCCGGCATCCCGCCCGAAGTCTTCGCGCGCCGTGTCATGGAAAAAGCCGAAGATGACGCGGCAGCGCGCCCTCCTAGCGACCTGCCGCCCGTGCTCGGCGGCGCGCCTTCGGCCAGGCCTGCTCCCGATCCGAAGGTCGCGCTCGACTTCGAGAGTGTCCCGAAAACGGCGCTCGAGCTTGCCGACGCCAGCGTGGCGGCGCGCCCGCCGCAACCGTCGACGGCGAGCCTGGAGCTCGATTTCTCCGGCGTGCTCGCGCCTCCCCGACAACCGGGCGAAGACCCGGCGCTGGAGGACATGAAAGATCGCTACGCGACCGGTGATTTCACCGGGGCGCTCGTGATCGCGGAGGGCATCCTGGAGACCGACCCGAACGATTCGACAGCGCTCGGCTGCGCGCAGAGCTGCCGGGACGTTCTCACCCAGATGTATTCGGCCCGTCTCGGACCGCTCAGTCAACGCATTTCCGTCGCGATTCGGCAGGACGAGATCCGCTGGTTGTCACTGGATCACCGGGCCGGCTTCTTGCTGTCGCTCGTGGACGGCACTCTGACGATCGAAGAGCTGCTCGACGTGAGCGGAATGCCGCGGCTCGAGGCGCTGCGTATCGTGCACGGCTTGTTCGACCAGCGCGTCGTTGCGTTGAGTCGTCGAGACTAGCGCCGGGCCGGCTCGCGGCGATCTCACGGAACCGAGCGTGACCGCGAAGGGCTTCGTCGCGCTGGGGCTCTGGTGCTGGCTCTCGCTCCCCGCCGCGGGCTCGAGCGATCGCCCGCGCGCCCCGGCGCCGCCGAGCACCAGCGCAGCGTCTTTGCCACGCGCGGTTGCGTCTTACCGTATCCACGCGGCGCTCGACGCCGAGCTCCACCGAATCGCCGGCCGCGCCAGCATCGAGCTCTTGAACACGAGCGAAAAGCCGCTCGATCACGTCTTTCTGCATCTATATCTCAACGCGTTCGAGAGCGAGCACACGCTGTTCATGCGAAAGGGGAGAGCGCCGCGCAGCGGGCGCAGCCTGAGGCGAGCTGGATACATCCAGATCGAGCGCCTTTCGCTGGCGGAAAGCGGGGGCGAGAACCTCTGGGAACGCGCGGCGCGCCATACTCCGGACGACCCCGACGACCGCACCGACATTCGGGTTCCTCTGCCCGAGCCGGTCGCGCCCGGCGAACGGCTGACCCTGTTCGCCCGTTTCTCGTCGCAGCTGCCGGAGCTCGTCGAGCGTTCGGGCTACGCCGGCGACTTTCACATGATCGGCCAGTGGTTTCCCAAGCTTGCAAAGTTGGAAAACGACGGTAGCTTCGCGCACTTCGCCTATCACCCCCTGGGCGAGTTCTACGCGGACTTCGGCGACTACGACGTCACGCTGCGTGTTCCGGCAGCGATGCGCGTCGGGGCCAGCGGCCGCCGCGTTTCGGAAAGCATCGTCGGGGCCGACAAAGAAGTTCGCTACGTGGCCCGCGGCGTGCACGACTTCGCCTGGAGCGCTTGGAGCGAGTTCGTCGAGCGACGCGAACGCATCGGAGGCGTCGAGGTCGTGCTGCTCTACCCGGACGGGCTCGAAGCGGCCACCGCGACCACGCTCGAGGCGCTGAGGCTCGGTCTGCCCTATTTCTCACGCCTCTATGGCCCCTACCCCTATCCGACGCTCACCGTCGTGCACCCGCCCGTGGCCGCCGCGCCCGCGGGCGGCATGGAATACCCGACCTTGATCACCACGGGAGGCGGTCGCTATCAGGCGTATCTCGGAGCACGGACGCTGGAAGCGGTCACGATGCACGAGCTCGCGCACCAATGGTTTTACGGGCTCCTGGCCAGCAACGAGCCGCGCTTTCCGTTTCTCGACGAGGGACTGGCCACTTTCGCCGATACCGAAGCTCAAACGCGCTGGTTCGGCGATCACTCGGCGTATGGCGGACCGGGACCGACGCTTTCTCTCTGGGCGATTCACCGCGCCTGGGCCGCCGAAGCGGGCGCGGCCGGGCCGATTGCCGCGCCCGTCTCCAGCTTCTCGGGTCTCAACGCGGTGTCGCAGCTCGCGTACAGCCGCACCGCGGTCGTGCTGGAGACTTTCGGACGAATCTACGGCCAGGAGCGCATCCTTTCCGCGCTCGGACGCTACGCGAAGTCCGAACGCTTCTCGCATCCCACGCCGAGCGACCTGCTCGAGGCGTTTCGCGCCGAGCTGGGTGACGGCCCCGCACGCGAGCTCGAGCGCGCCCTCTTCGAGCGCGGCTCGGTCGACTACGAAGTGAGCCAAGTCGCGAGCGCTCCCGCGCCGCAAACCGGAAGGGGCGAGGCTCGGGCTTACGTGGGACACGCCGTGGTGCGCCGGCGCGGGCCACTGAGGTTGCCGGTGCGCGTCGATCTCGTTGCGGAAGACGGAACGCGTCAGAGCTTCGACTGGGACGGCAAATCTGACCGGCGCCGCTTCGACTATCGCGGCGAAAGCCCACTCCGTCACGCGCTGGTCGACCCCGAGACGCGGCTCCTCATCGACGTCAATCTCGCCAACAACGGCGCTTCGTTGCGTCCGGCGTCCACGCCGCGCCTGAGCGAGCGAATGCTCTACGCCGCGGCCCTTCTGCTGTCGTGGCTGGGCCCCTGAGCGATGCCCGGCGGAAAGAACGAGTTCCGGGCGCGCCGGCGACCCTTCGTCATCGCCGCTGCGTGGCTGCTCAAGGTCGGCGCCGCGTACGCGCTCGCGGCGCCCTTCTTGCGAGCGGTGCAGGCGACGGGCGTTGCCGAGCGGCCGGGCGCGGACTCGGAGCTCTTCGTGCCCGGAGGTTTGCTGCTCGTCGAGACCCTGCGCCTTGCCCGCCCCGACCTGATTCTGGCGCTGACTACCGCGGCGCTCGTCGCCCCGTTCGCTCTCCTCGTGGCGGAGCTCGGCCTGGCCGCGCTCATGACCGCGATCGCCACGCCTGGCAGGCTCGTCCCCGAGCGCTGGGCGTCGCGCACGCTCGTGGCACTGCCACGCTTCATCGGCCTCGGCGTCGCCTTCTCTCTCGCTCAGGGAGGGCTTGCGTTCGCGTGCATCGGCCCGACCGCGGGCCTCTTTGCGGCGCTCGATGGTGTGCAGGGCGGTGCCTACGCCGACGCCGCGTTCCTGTTCGGCATCCTGGTCGGCTCGGTGTCGATCTCTGCCGTCGGTCTGATCGAGGATCTGGCTCGCGCGCTCGTCGTGGTCGAGCAAGGCTCGGTAGTGCGGAGTATCGGGCTCGCCATCGCCGTTTTCCGGAAGACCCCGCTCCGTTTGGCCGCGCAGTGGCTCGCCCGCAGCGCCCTCGTTTTACCGGCCATTCTGCTCGCGGCGCTCGCGGTCGACGCCGTCGATGTCTCGCGGACAGGCGCATGGCGCTGGCTCGTCGCTCTCGCCATTCACCAGACGGTCTTGCTCTTGGCCACGGCGCTGCGCGCCAGCTGGCTCGCGCGCGCGCTCGGCGCCGTCTCGAGCTACGACCGAGCCGCGCCGGCGTCCCGGTAGACCTGCAGCGTCCGCCGAGCTGGCCGATCCCAGCCGAGATCGAGACGCATGACGCGGCGGACCAGCTTCGCAAAGCTGCGGACGGCATACGCCGCGAGGGCGCGACGGGTGGCGCCGACGAGCGCCGCCGGCACGGCATCGTCGAACGAGAACCCGGTCCCCGTTTCGAGCTCGGCGTCGCAGTCGACGATGGCGTCGGCGACGCCGCTCGCGGCGTGCGCGACGGGAACGGCTCCGTAGCGCTGCGCGTGACGCACGGAGAGGGCCATGGGATCGTGTCGCGCCGGGCAGAGCGAGATGTCCGCCGAGGCCAGCAGCCGCCGCAGCGTCGCGTCGGTCGGCGCGTCGACGAAGCCGAGCGCCTCCGGGTAGCGCGCCACGGCATCGCGCAGCTCGCCGTCGAGCTTGGCTTCGAGCGGCCCCGACACGATCAGCGTCATGTTCTGCTTCATCAGGGTGGGGATCGCCGCGACCAGGACATCGGCGCCGCCCGCGCGACCCGGCGAGCACAGAGCGACGGCGAGAGGCCTTCCCTGCTCGAGCTCGAGACCCATGTCGCGGAGCATGGCGGTCTTGGAACGGCCTTTGTTCGAGCAGTCTTCCGGATCATAGCGGCTCTCGAGCGCGGAATCGGTGGCCGGGTTGTACACGGCGTAGTCGATTCCGGGCGCTTCGCCCACGACTTCCCGCGGCAGCGCCGCGAGGGCATTCGCGAGGCGACCGCTCGCCTCGGAGTCCAATAGCTCCCGCGCGTAGCTCGGCGAGTCCACCAGCACCGCGTCGCACGATGGTAGAGCACCGAGCAGAACGTCCAAACGACCGTCGACCGTGAAGGCGTCGCGCGCTTCGTCCGGCAGCCCCAGCGCACCGGCGTCGGAAAACGCAAAAGTCCGCGGCAGGTCGGCATCGTGAATGCCGAGCACGAACGGGCGCGCGACGCCCGAACGCGACAGCGCAAAAGCGCAAAGAGCGCCGGGCCAGTCGTGGCCGTGCACGACGTCGAACCCGCCGCGGCCGTCGGCAGCGACGAAAGCCGCGACGGCGCGCGAAAGGAGTCCGAAGCGCCGAGCGTTGTCCGCACAGGGCTCGCCTCCGCTGCGATAGACCACGGCTCGATCGAACGCGGACGCGGCGTCGAAGAGCACGAGCTTCACGCCGGACGCGAGCCGCCCGTCGAAGAGCGTCACCTCGCCCTCGCCCGGCAAAGCGAGCGGACTGAGCCGCCGCGCCAGCAAGAGCCCCGCCGCCTCGAAGCCGGGGTGGCGAGGCATCGCGACGGTCACTTCGTGCCCGAGCTGGCGAAGCGCCTTGGCCAAGCCGTCGAGGCACTGTGCGGCGGGGGTTTCGACGGCGAAGGGGTAGAGTTCGGCGCTCACCATCAAGACGTTCATCGCGCGCCGGTCTAGCACAGACGGCCGTCGCGCGGCGCCGGTTTTGCGCTACGGTCCGGGCGACATGGACGAACTCGTGGGCAAGGCAGCGGTTCTGCACGAAGCCCTCCCCTACATCCGGCGTTTTCACCAGCGAACCTTCGTGGTGAAGTACGGCGGGCACGCCATGGTCGACGGTCCGCTGAAAGACAGTTTCGCCCGGGACATCTGCCTGCTGCGTTACGTCGGCATCCGCGTCGTGGTCGTTCACGGCGGCGGCCCGCAGATCAACCACATGCTCGAGCGCATGGGCATTCAGTCCACCTTCAACGGCGGCCTGCGCGTCACTGACGACGCCACGATGGATGTGGTGGAAATGGTGCTGGGCGGCGGTGTCAATTCGGAAATCGTCGGACTGATCTGCCAGCACGGCGGCCGCGCCGTCGGTCTCACGGGCAAGGACGATCACTTCATTCGTGCCAGGCGCTGCGAGCGCGTGGAATCCACGGACACGACGGGTGCGTCCGTCTCCGTCGATCTCGGGCGCGTCGGAGAGGTCGAGCACGTGAACGGCGCGGTCGTCGAAGAATTGATGACGCGCGGCTTCATCCCCGTGATCGCCCCGGTGGCGGTCGACGAGCACGGCCGCGCGCTCAACGTCAATGCGGACACCGCCGCCGGCAGGATCGCCGCGGCGCTGCACGCCGCGAAGCTCATCCTGATGACCGACGTCGAAGGCGTCAAAGACGCCCAGGGAAAGCGCTTGAGCTCACTCAGGGCAAGCGACGCCGAGCGGCTCATCAAGGAAAAGATCATCGTAGGCGGCATGATCCCCAAGGTCCGTTGTGCGCTCGAAGCGGTGAAGCTCGGCGTGGACAAGGTCCACATCATCGACGGGCGCATCAAGCACGCCACCTTGCTCGAGATCTTCACGGACAGCGGCGTCGGTACGGAAATCCAGCGCCTTCGAGATCCGTGAGCCAGCCGCGGCCCGCCCAGGGCGACGCGGCAAGGCGCCCAGCCGCGGTAGGAGGAGACGCGATCTTGCGCGTGGTTCGGGTACCGCCCGAGTGCGCGGGAATGCGCCTCGACGTCTTCCTGCAGCAGGAGCTGCGCAACACGAGCCGGACTAGAGCGCGCGCCATCATCGAGAACAGCGCGTTCAACGCGGAAGGAAAGCGGCTTCGTGCGAGCGAGCGCGTGCGCGGCGAGGATCGGGTCTTTCTCTGGCGTCCGGCCTTCGAAAAGGACGACGCGGACGTCGAGCTGCCGGTGCTGTACGAAGACGAGCACCTGCTCGTGGTCGACAAGCCGCCGCTCATCGCCGTTCATCCGACCGCGCGCCACCACAACAACACGGTGCTCAAGGTCCTCGAGCGCCAGCGTCCCGGCGAGTTCTTCTCATTGCTCCACAGGCTCGATCGCGAGACCAGCGGCGTCCTGATGCTGGGACGGACCGCGGAAGCCGATCGGGCCTTCAAACGTTCGATCGAGGACCGCTCGCTGGCCGAGTCGCGCGGCGCGGCCCCGGTCGAGGACGGCGGCATCCACAAGACGTACCTCGCGATCGTGCGGGGCGTCCCGGATCGCACGCTCATCGACGCACCGCTCGAAATCGATCCGGTTAGCTCGCTCCGCGTCAAAGTGCGAGTGGCGCGACCGGGCGCCGGCCAGGTGGCGCGCACCGGCGTCGAGGTCCTCGAACGGCGCGGGGGCTATGCCTTGCTGACGTGCCGTCTCCTCACCGGGCGCCAGCATCAAATCCGCGTGCACCTCGCCCACATCGGTTGTCCCGTCGTCGGCGACAAGCTCTACGGCCCCGACGAACGTCTGCTCGCGCGAGCCGCGGATCAAGAGCTCACGGAGGAAGACGCGCTCCTGCTCGAGCTGCCGCGTCATGCCCTGCACGCCGAGCGCTACGAGCTCCGCCACGCGCTGACTGGCGCCCCGCTTTCGTTCCGCGCTCCGCTCGCGGCCGACCTATCCGCGTTCTGGAACGGCCTCGACCGATAGTCGAGATGCACGGAGCCGGGCCACGCCGGCGCCGTGTCGCGCGCGCACGGCGCCGCTCACGCGCCGCCGCCACCGCCTTCGCCGCCCGCCGGAGCTCCACCGCCGCTGCCCACCGGCGCTCCACCTGCACCGCCAGCGCCGGGCGCACCCGCTGCAGCTCCCGCCGCGCCTCCCATTTCCGCTTCGCCGCCCGCACCGCCCTGTGCGGCGCCTCCTTCGCCTCCCGCACCGCCAGCGCCGCCGGAAGAAGTAACGAAATCGGGACAGTCTTCGGCGCGCGAACCAGTCACGGCGGTGACGACGCAGGGATGGCGATCGAAATCGTCGCAGCTGCCGTAGTCGGCGAGGACGTCCTCGCACTCCTCGACGCTCTCTTCCGAGAACTCCAAACAGGGATCGCTGCCCGCGGGGCGCACGTAATCGGGGCACTCGCGATCGGCGCCCGAGCACCCGAGCCGATCACGCGCCTCGTCCTCGGCGGCGACCAGTCGTTCGCAGGCCTCGTCCTCCGAGATCGTGTCTCCGTCGCCCCCCGGTTGGGTCGCGCCCTGCTCGGATGGAATGAAATCCTCGGCGTCCTCGGTCTCGGCGCAACTCTGAGCGGGACCGAGGGTGAGCAGCAACAAGAGGGCCGAGCCCACGCGCGCCGAACCGAATCCTCTGCGACGGGCCGTCATCACGGCTCCTTTAGTCAATCTTTCGCCGCGCTCCTAGCCTCCGCTGCGACGCTCGCCGAAATATGCCGTCGATTGGGGAAATCTCGTGGCGATCCGCGCCGCCCTCGGAGCGCGCGCGGCGTGGCGCCGGAGGTTGACGGCACCGACCCCCGAGGATACCGACGGGGCGCCATGACGGTTCGACGCGCTCTCCTTTCGGTTTCCGACAAGTCGGGCCTGGTCGCTTTCGCGCGTGGGCTCGCCCAGCGGGGCGTGGACCTACTTTCGACCGGGGGAACCCTCGCCGCGCTCGAGGCCGAGGGCGTCCCGGCGCGGAGCGTCGAATCGTACACCGAATCTCCCGAGGTCATGGGCGGCCGCGTGAAAACACTGCACCCCCGAATCCACGGGGGAATCCTGGGCCGAGAAGGCACCGACGATCAAGATCTGCTGCGGCTCGGCGCCGCTTGGATCGACTTGGTCGTGGTCAATCTCTATCCGTTCGAAAGCGTGCTGGCGCGCGGCGACGCGAGCTTCGCGGAGCTGGTCGAGAACATCGACATCGGCGGCCCCAGCATGCTGCGCTCCGCGGCGAAGAATCACGCTCGCGTCGGCGTGATCTCGGACCCGGAAGACTACGCGCACGTTCTCGCCGAGCTCGACGAAGCAGGCCGGCTCAGCGACGAGCTGCGCGAACGACTCGCCGCCAAGGCGTTCGCTCATACGGCGGCCTATGACGCCGCCATCAGCGGTTGGTTGTCGAAGGCGCGCGAATCCGACGGTTGGCCGCGCTACCTGACGCTCCCGTTCGAGAAAGCCTACTCGCTTCGCTACGGCGAAAATCCCCATCAACGCGGCGCCTTTTACCGCGAGCGGGGCGCGCCCGCGGGTTCCCTCGCCCGCTCCGAAAGCCTGAATCCCGAGGCGCGCGAGCTCAGCTTCAACAACTTGGTCGACGTCGATGCGGCGCTCGAGGCGGTGCGAGAGTTCGAAACACCCGCGGCCGTCGTGATCAAGCACGCAACCGTCTGCGGCGCCGCCAGCGCCAAGACGCTGGCCGCCGCGTATCGCGCGGCGCGCGAAGCGGACGCCCTGAGCGCCTTCGGCGGAATCGTGGCGTTGAATCGTCCCGTGGACACCCCGACGGCCGCGTTGCTCGCCGAGACGTTCCTCGAATGCATCGTCGCGCCCAGCTTCTCGGAGCTGGCCCTCGCCGCCCTCCGCGCGAAGAAAGGACTGCGGCTGCTCGCCACCAAGGCCTGGCTCGACGCCAACCACGGAGAGCTAATGCTCAAACGAGTCGGCGGCGGCCTTCTGGCGCAAAGCCGCGACGCGAGCGTCGGCGGCGAAGTCGAGAACGCCCGCGTGACCACGGAGAAGCAGCCGTCGGCGGCGGAGCTCGAGGCGCTCGAGTTCGCCTGGCGCGTGTGCAAGCACGTCCGCAGCAACGCTATCGTGCTGGCCCGAACGGGGCCGGAAGGTTTCCAGACCGTCGGTATCGGAGGCGGGCAGACGTCGCGCGTCGACGCCGTCGTCCTGGCGGCGCAAAAGGCGGGCGAGCGCGCACGCGGAAGCGTGCTCGCCTCGGACGCATTTTTCCCTTTTCCCGACGGCATCGAGCGAGCCGCCGCCGCGGGCGTCGTGGCGGTGGCTCAGCCCGGAGGCAGCAAGAAGGACGCGGACGTCATCGCAGCGGCAGATAGCCTGGGCCTCGCGATGGTGTTCACCGGCGCTCGCCATTTCCGTCATTGACGGCGCTCCTCACCACTCCAAACTGCCCGCCCCAAACTTGGCCCGCGCCGCGCGCGCATGCCAAGGGCTACTTGCATAACCGGCGGCTCCATCACGTCGCCGGTAACGAGCCTGCATGCCAATCGCCACATGCTCCGAGTGCCGGACGACCTTCGAACCGCACTTCGCCTACCAGGTCGAAGCCGACGCGCGCGGCGGCGCCACCTCCTATTTTTGCTCCCAGCGTTGCCTCGAGCAGCGTCACGTGGGAGACGGCAGAGAGCCGGTGGCGTGCGACGCGTGCGGCCGGAGCTTCCGGGTTACGCTGGCGGCGCACGTGCTCTTCACGGGGGGAAAACGTCGCTACGCCTGCAGCCTCGATTGCAGGAGCCGGCTCACCGACGCCGCGCGCGCGATTCGCCTGGGCGAGCTCAAAAGCCTGGAAAACCGGGCGATCGCATGCAGTGCCGCGACCGAGCCCGAGCTCGGAACCGGGCGCCTGCTCCCTTTCCGCCCGCCGGCGCGCACCGCACCGGACGGTGGCGCGCGCGTCGTGTCCGTCTTCAATCACAAGGGCGGTACCGGAAAGACCACGACCGCCGTGAGCGTCGCGGCCGGCCTCTCCGCGCGCGGACAGCGCGTGCTCTTGATCGACACGGACGGTCAGGGCAACGTCGGGACCTCGCTCGGGTTGCGTTTTTCGCGCTCGCTCTATCACGTGCTCGTCATGGGCATGGCCGCGGAGCAGGCCGTCGTGTCGGCGCGACCGAACCTCGACGTTCTGCCGGCGGACGAGACGCTGGCCGCCGCCGAGCTCTATCTGGCGGGACGCCGGGAGCGCGATCGCGTGCTGCTCGGCAGGCTGGCGCCCTGTTTCGAACGCTACGACTACGTCGTGATCGATTGCTCGCCCAGCCTGTCGCTCTTGAATCAGAACGCGCTCTGCGCCTCCATGTGGCTCTTGTGCCCGGTAGCTTGCGACTACCTCTCGCTGATCGGCGTGCGCCAGGTGCTGCGCACGCTGAGGCAGGTCAATCATCATTTGTCCCACGGCCTCGAGCTGTGGGGCGTCCTACCGACGCAATTCGACGCGCGAGCCCGCATCTGCCACGAGTCGCTCTCGGCGCTGCGGAGCCACTTCGGAGGCCGATGCCTGGAACCGATCCGGCAGGCCAGCAAGGCGCGGGAAGCGCCCGCGCACGGCAAGACGATTTTCGAGTACGCGCCCGGAACGCCGGTCGCGGCCGACTACGCGCGCGTGGTCGAACGGCTGCTCGAGACGCAGCCAGAGCTCTCAACACTTGCACAAGCTGAGCCCGGAGGTGTGGCGTGACCGATAGAAATAGTTTGGGACAAGCGACCGCCCAGGTGCTCGACCGGGACGAAGTCGAAGGCGTTCTTTCCTCGAGCTTTTACGCCGCGGAGCGTACCCGGCCGGCGCCGAACCCGGAGCGCGGCGCCAAGCCGACACACTACAAGGTGATCTGCATTTCGATGTACACGGATGATCTGAAACGCCTGGACGAAATGGTCGACACCCTGAAAGCACGGGGCTTGACCAAGGCGAATCGCAGCGCGCTCATCCGCTACGCGCTCGGCGAGGTCAAGCTGGACGACGTGCCCAAGGGGCTCTGAGCCGCCGCTGGTTTCGCGTCGCCGCGCGCGCTATAGCTCGGCTGCGCCTTGACGACGCTGACATATCCCGATCGCCGCTCCGATCCCGCAGCGTGGGCGAAAGAGCTCGGCATATCGCGTCACGCCGTCGAGCTCTATCTCGCGTGCGAGGTCGTCGACCTGCACCTCGACTCGTTCATCTGGGCTCGAGTCTTCGGCTACGACCTCGCCCGTTCCCACGGGCGAGGTCTGCTGCGCGGCTGGTTCTTCGGTCACGCGGACTTTCCGCGCGTCCGGGCCGCGTCCATCGGCGGCGCGATCTGGTCCATCACGACCAACCCGGCCCGCGGTTCCGGCGACCGCGCGCGCGCCTTTCACGAAAACCTCGGCGCCCTGACGCGCGCTTTTCGCGCGCTGCCGAACGACTTCGAGCTCGCACGGAACCTCGCCGACTACCGGCGCGCGCGCTGCGCGGGCCGGCACGCCGCTTTCATCGGCGTCCAGGGCGGCAACGCACTCTCCGTCTCCGATCTCGAAACGCTCGATCCTCGCGTGATCCGTATCACGCTGGTTCACCTCACCACGTCGGCGCTCGGCGCCACGAGCGCGCCGCTCAAGCGACGCGACAGTGGCCTTTCTGCCGCGGGCGCGGAGTACGTGCGTGCCCTCAATCGCCGCCAGACTTTCGTCGACCTGGCGCATATCGGGCCGCGCGGCTTCTGGGAAGCGGTCCGCGTCCACGACCGCTCGCAGCCGCTCATGGTTTCACACACGGGCGTCAGCGCCGAGCACACGCACTGGCGCAACGTCGACGACGCTCAGATACGCGCCGTGGCGGATACTGGCGGCGTCGTCGGCATCATCTATCACGCCGCATTCCTCGGCGACCCGCTCTGGGCTGGCCGCCTGGAAAGCATCGTTCGGCACCTGGAGCACGTGCGGCGGATCGGCGGAGACGACGCGCCGAGCCTCGGCAGCGACTGGGACGGCGCCATCGTACCACCCGCGAATCTACGCTCCTGCGACGAGCTTCCGCGCATGGTACAGGTCATGCTCGACCGCGGCTGGTCCGAGACTCAGGTCGAAAAGACGCTCGGCTCCAACTTCCTCGGCGCCCTCGAACGGCTGCGCGGCTGAGGCCCGCAGCTCGCGGCGCATTCAGGCGTCAAGCTCGGAGAGATCGACGCTGTGATCGATGAGGGCTTCTTCTTCTTCTTCACGCTCCTCGTCGATGTCGTCGTCATCGTCGTCCCTGCCCACCTGGTACTCGTCGCGTTCGAGATCCGCGCGCGTCAGCTTGGGCAGGCGTCGCTTTCCGACCGGCCCCTCGTCGACGTAGTCGCGCAGGGCCATCATATCGCGCAAAGCTTCCAGCTTGGCGAGCGCCTTGACCTCGACCTGGCGGATTCGCTCGCGCGTCAGGTTCATGATGGCGCCGACGTCCTCGAGCGTCGTTCCACCTCGATCGGCGATGTCGAGCGCGCAAGATTCGTTCATTTCCCATACCTCGAGATCAGGAAAGTTCAGCTTGATGGCGCCGGTTCGCGGCGACACGTCGATGTAAAGATGATGTTTGCAAGAGACGTACGGGCACGGTCGCGGCCCGTCCACGCACTCCTCGCGCCGCCGGGGCTTCCAGTACTCCGTTTCCGGATACAGGAGGCGCCCGATCTCCAGCTCCCGCTTGGTCATGCGCTTGACGCTGATAGTGCGCGCCCTGACCTCTCGTTTGCGCCGCGAACGCCGCTGTTCTCGCGTGATCGGCTCGTCTTGAACCGATAGGGCCGCGGCGCCCTCCGTCTCGGTCATGGCTCGAACCTCGTTGTTTGCTCCCTCGGACTCCATGGCGCTGCCTCCGTATTCGATGCACGTTCGCATTCGGTTTGTCGCGCTCGGGAGCCCGTCCCGACC
>DASWGX010000511.1:0-22393 GCA_036393455.1 Polyangiaceae bacterium | reverse complement strand
AGCCCGAGACCTATCGCCGCTTGTACGGCCTGTTCGGCAAGAGCGGCGACCGCGACCGCGCGTACTCGGCGTGCGGCGCACTGGTGGCTCTCGGCGCCGCCGACATCGACGAGCAGCTGATCCACGCGCAGTTCGCTCCGGAGGCTCCCCTCAATCCGACGCGAAGGTTCGACGCCGACGTGTGGCAAGCGCTGGCAGCGCCCGGCAACGACCCGCACCTCGAAGCCGTGCTGGCGGCGATCGAGCCGGCGGCCATCGCCGCGTGGCTCGCGGCGCGCCCCGCCGACGCGCAGCCCGTGCTGCAGGACAAGAAGCACCGCCAGGACTCGAAGAAAACCACGGTCAGCGCGGTCAGAACCTTTTTCTGGGCGAGCCGCTTGCTCGGCGTACCGGAGCCGACCATCTACGCGCGCCCCGACGACACGCGCCTCGGCGTCGTTTCGCCACCGGTCGAAGGCGCCACGGTCTCGCTCGGACGTTCGGTTCTCGTCGGGCGCTCGCCGTCGGAGCTTTCGTTCATTGCCGCGCACCACATGGCCTACCACCGGCGCGGGTGGCGCCTGCTCGGCTACTACAGTGAGACCGCGGAGCTCGAAGCCTTGATAGGAGGAGCGCTCGTGCTCGGCGAGTCCGACCGGGCCGCGGCGCTCCGCTCCGACGCGCGGGCGCGGGAGCTCGCCCGGACGCTCGGCGAGCTCGTCACACCCGAAGCGCGCGAAGCGCTCGTTGAAGCCGCGGCGCGCTTTCGCGGAGATGCGCGGGCGTCGGCCCTCGTCGCCTTTCGACGCTCGGTCGAGACCGTCGCGTGCCGCGCCGCGCTGCTCGCCAGCGGTGACGTGACAGTCGCCGGCGCGGTGCTCGCCGTTTCCGGCGCCCACGTCGCCGGGCTCACCGCGGCGGACCGAACCCATGACTTGCTCGCCTTTTCCGTCTCGGAGCGCTACGCGGCGCTCAGGCGCCGCCTCGGCGTCGCCGTGGCGTAGAAAGGCGCTGGGAGCGTACACGGCCCGACTCAAGTCGCCTGACCCCAGGCCGTTCCGAAGAGTCATGAGAGCCAGTCTCGTTGCTTTCCTCGCGTTCGGCAGCTCGCTCGGCTGCGGGACCGCCGTGCCCGTGAAGCTGCAAGCACCGTCACCTCCGTCCGTCGCGGCTGCGCCGGGCCGCGAGCAACCGAGGAGGGCCGAAACCCAAACGGCCGCGAAAAGTCCGGATCGCGCCAAGTCCGTCCAAGAGCCCGTGCGCGTGACGGCGGTCCCGACCCAGTGCGACGCGACGGCCGAACACTGCGTTCCGCCGGCGGCTTTTGCCGAGCAGGTTTGCCTCGGCCGGTTTCCGTCGCTCGCGCTCGCGATGTTCGAGAAGGCGTCGCCCTGGGAGCGTCTGTACGTCAAAGCCGTTTCGCTCGAACCGGTCAACGCGTACGGCGGACCGCGCAGCGACGCGCCGCTCGAATTCGGCGAGCAAGTATTGCTGCTCAAGCACGGAAGGCGCCAGAAGCTCGGAGAAATCCAGGTGAGCGGCCCCACCGACGTCGACATCCTGCGCCTCGACGGCACCTGCGCCACGGTGCGCGAAGAAATGTTGGTGAGCTACATTCCCGGTGAGCTGCGAGGAGCGGCAATCGTCTGGCGCTACCTGGATGCCGAATTCCGTGACGCGTTGCTCACGAACCCGGAAGTGTCCGTCGCACACGGGCGCCACAAGAAGTCGTGCCGCGGCAGCTCGGTGAACGGTCCCGAAGCCAAGTGCGGCGCGGCGACGGACAAGCTCGGTCAAGCCGTCCTGCTTGCGCTCCACAACGGAATCGAGCTTCCGGAGCCGGTCAAGCGGCCGCGCTGGTCTCCGTGAGGCGCATGCCGGAACACTGCTCGCACACGCAGCGTCACCCCTGGGGAGGCTGGCCCTCTACAAGCGGCTGGGGGATGATAATCGGGTGGGAGCTCCCAGTCAGCCCGGCCCGGCACCTGTGCCACGCCCGGCGGGGCAAAATGCTGACGAAGCGGGCTCCTCGCCCGCATCCCCGACCAAACCATTAGCGAAAGCGGGCGCACAGGCGGGGACCAAACCGCGCCTGGTCCCGGGGAGTGCGGGAACACCGGCGCCGAGTCCGAGCTCCCCCGAAGTCGAGCCGGCGGTGCTCGTCGTGGGCGCGGACACGACGTTCCAACCGGCGCTCAAGGCGGCGCTGGCTCGCCACCGCGTTTTCGTCGAGACGGCGGAGATCGACGCCGTCGTCGACGCGGTCGTCGCTGCCGCTCCCGACGTGATCCTGCTCATGGGAGCGGCGGCGCGCGACTGCGGCAGCGAGGTGCTCGACAGGCTGGTGAGCTTGCCGCAAAGCTCGGTCGTCCCGATCGTCATCCTCAGCGACGACACCGAGCTCGACGCGAAGCTCCGCGCCTTTCGTCACGGCGCCGCGGCGGTGATTCCACGCTCGGCCAGTGTGGACGCGATCGCCGAACGCATCGCGAGTCTCGCTCGCGAGATTCCGGAACGCGGCGGCGAAGCGCTCGGCGTGATCGGCGAAGCGACGCTGGAGGACTTCGTCGGAGCGCTTTCGAAGCAGCTCAGGTCTGGCATCCTGACGGTAAGGGCCGGCGAGGGCCGCGACGCGGACCCGGTCCGGCTCGTGCTCGGGCGTGGCCGTCCGCTGGCGGATTTCGTGGACGAGTTCGTGCGTCGCGTACGCCGCCATGTCGTACTGGCGGAGCCCCTGGAGTACGAGTTCGACGAGCGCGCCGGCGGAACCATCGAGCTTTTGGATGGGGATACCGAAGCGCGCTCGAGCAGCGCCAGCGTATCGGGTCTTCGTATCGTGCTCGCCGACGACGATACGGGTCGAGCCGATGGCGTCGCGCAGGAGCTGCGCTCGCGCGGCGCCGTGGTCGTGGTCACGGACTTGCAGCCCGCCGAGCTGCGCTTCCAGAAGCTCCGCCAGGTCGATCCCACGATTTTGATGATCGGCGACGGCCACGTGCAAGGTGAGGGCTACGGTTTGCTCAAGCGCATGCGCGAAGACACGCGCTTGCGTTGGGCGTCGCTGTTGGTCGTCCGCTGGAACGAAGTCTGGTCGGAGCAAACCGGCGTGCCGGCCATCGAACGCTTCGAATCGACCCTGGCGGGGCTCGCGGAGCCCGAGCGCTCGCTGCGCGAACGGTGCGACGCCGGAGTGGCGTTCGACACCCGGCTCGAAGTGACGGGCCCGGCGCGCTTGTTGCGCGTGCTCGCCGACTCGCACCGGCCGCTTCGGGTGAGCGTTCACAATCCGCGCATCAAGGTGGAGGTCGACTTCTGGGACGGTCTGATCGTCGGAGCGTCGGCGCGTACGCAGGAACGTCCGCCGCAGGACGTCGCCGGCGCGGCGGCGCTCGCCGGCATGCTGGTGCTCGGTTCGGGGCGCGTCCGCGTCGCTCCGGTAGAGCAGCCTGCGGCGGCAAACCTCATGGCGACGGTCGACGTCGCACTGAACATGGCCGAGGCGGAGGCTCCCCCGATTCTTCCGTCCTTGCCGGCGCCCGAATCGGTGTCGATTCGTCCCCCGCTCCAGACGTCGCCGCCGCCCGGGCCCCGCCTGCCACCGCCGCCAAAGCCCGTGAGCCCGCCGTCGAGCGCCGCCGTGGCGCCTTCGCCGATCATCCCACTTCGAGGCGCGGAGGTCGCGTTCGTCGAGCCCGAGGAAGAAGGACGCGTCGCGGAGGTTCCGCGGCCGCCGCGTCGCGCGCCGCCGGCGCTCGCCGCGGCGCGCACGACCTTGCCCGGCGTGGACGATTCGGAGTTCGGCGGAACCGACGTCGCTGATCCGGCGGGCTTGCCCGCAATCGAAAACATCGCCCAGCCGCTGCCCCAGCCGCCGGCTCTGCCGGCCGGCGTCCCTGTCGCGGCGTCGCCCGCGTCGCCCGCGTCGCCCGCGTCCCTGTTCGGGCGCGCCTGGAAGAAAGCGCGCGACAGCTTCACCGAGCTCGAGCGGACCGTCCACCGGCCGCCGCCGTACAATCGAATCCCGGTACGCACAGCGCTGGTGCTCGTCGGTATCGCGGCCGTCCAGGGGCTGGTGATTGCACTCGGAATCTACGCGGTGAGAAAGGCCGGCTCGTGGTGGAGTGGAGACGAGGGCGCCGCCTCCGCATCGTTCGAGCCCGCGGCTTCCGCTGCGGCAATGACGCAGCCCGTGCTCGCTCCGCCGCGCGCAGAAAAGGCAGCCCGCGAACCTCCACCGGCTCCGGCTCCGTCGAGCGCCGAGTCGAAGTCGTCCGCGGCGTTCGCCGACGGTTCGGATCGGAGCGTGTCCGGTTGTGACGCGCTGCTCGCCGCGGACCCGCCCCAAGAGGGCTACTACCCGGGCGCTGCCTATCAGGAGGCCCGAACGGGGCGTCAGCACATCGTGCGGGGGAATCTCGAAGCGGCGCAGGCGGCCTTCTGCAGAGCGGAACGCTGGGACCGAGAGAACCCGAGCATGGCGACGCAGCTGTCGCATGTCTTCTTGCTGCGCCGCGACGGCGAGCAGACCAAAAAGTGGGCGCGCCGCGCGCTGGAGCTCGGCCCGGCGAGCAGCAAGGCAAAGGAGCTTCTGGGAGACGGGTTGGCGCGTACGGGAGCCGCCGCTGAAGCGCGCACGAGTTGGTTCGAAGCGGCCGGCTTGAACCCGATGATCCCCGAGGAAGCGCGCGGTCTCCTAGTGCGTGAGCTTCGGCAGGCCGAACAAGCGCGGCGCCGCAAAGACTATCTATCAGCGGAGCGCTTTTATCGGCGCGCCGCGTTCCTGGCTCCGGGAAATGTCGAGGCATTGACCGGCCTCACGGTGGCCCTCACGCGTCTCGGGGACGGGGCCGCGGCAGTGTCGTGGGGCCGCCGCGCCGTGGAAGCGGCACCACGCGACGCCGAAGCGCGCGTCGCTCTCGGCGACGCGCTGGCCAAGGTGGGGGACGCGAAGCAGGCGGAGGCCGAATGGCGAGAGGCCGGGCTGCTCGACCCCACGCATCGCGGCGCCAAGCGACGACTCTCCACGCTCGAGTGAGCGCGGCTCAATCCGGCTTCTTCGCCTGAACGGGCTTGAAACGCAGGGCGATGCCGGGCGGCTTGACCCCGTGGAGCACCGACGCTCGGTCCTTTCCGTCTCCGAGCCCCCGAGCGCTGAGCCGCGCGGCGGATACGGAACACGCGTCCTCGAGCTCGCTCGCCGCGCTCGCCGCAAGCGCCGCGCTCATCGACCAGGTGTCCGTGTATTGGCGAGCGAGTAGCGCCGGGATGGGCTGCTTGTCGTCCCACACACCCTCCACGGTGATGGGACGCTGGGTGTCCTTCTTGACGGCGTCGCACAACGCGCCTTGCCCTTGACGACTCAGTTTCGTCTGGCCCGTCACGAACACCAGGCGGTTCGAAAGCGCGACGATGACCTCCTCACCTTCGGTCGCCACCGCGGCTAGCCCCTTGTCGACGTATCCACCGAGCGCCGCTTCCATCTTGCTCTGAAGCTCACGGGCGGCCTTCTGCTCCGACTTCTCGGCTTCTTCTCGGTCATCGCGTTCCGCCAGTAGCTCGTCCCGAGCCTTGGTCACGCGCTCGATATCGCTGCCGAGGTTCTGCATCGAATCGTCGAGCGCGTGAGCTTTCTCCCCGAGCGCCACGAAGTTCTTGGTGAGCGCTTCGTGGGCTCGGACCAGCGGCAAGTAGTAGCCGAACACGAACGTTCCGACGACCACGACGGCCAAGCCTCCGAACACTCGTCCCCACGGGAAAGAACGGCGTGGCCGCATGCTCGTGGCGAGAGCCTGGATATCGGGATCAGCGTCTTCCCAGGGGTTTTTCCCCATGGCACTGAAAGCATTAGTAGGTCGGCGTGCGGGGTGCCAGCTCGTTTTCCCAAAAATCACGAAAAACTCCGCTCCGGGCGCCAACTTGAATAAGCAGGACGCCCCGATGCCGTCGCATTTCAGCGGCGCTTGCAGTGCGAATCCGTCTGAACACGAGACTCGCGCGGAGCGACGGCTGCCGCGAGCGCGTGTAGCGGCTCGCGGGCGGGTGGCGTCCGCGGGGCTCCGCTGCTAAATCTCGGTCGCTATGGAGTCACCGGGTGTCGCTAGCGAGGACGACGATCTCTGGCACGTAGAAGTCGAGCCCGGCGAAGTGCGGGTCATGACGCTGGAGCAACTCGATGACTTGTTCCGGCTCGACATCGTTCCGAGTTCGGCGCGCGTCTGGCAACCGGGTATGGACGGGTGGCTTCCGCTGTCCGTCGTGGCCGGGATCGACGGTGACAGCGCAGAAGAAATCGACGAAGTGATCGAGATCGAGCCCGACGAACCGCTCAGCGCGCTGCCGCCGCCGTCGTCGCGCGCGCCGGGCGGCGCCTCGCCGCTCTCGACGACACTGCCCTACTCGGGGGCCCCGTCGCCGTATGCGGGCTCGAGCTCTCTTTCGCCGCCGAATGCGCTGCTTTCGTCGGCACCGCCGCCACCAGCTCCGTACACCGCTTCCTCGCCGCCGTTCTCGGGTGCGGATGCCCTGTCGTCGTGGCCGCCGCCGGCGACCATTCCGTCCGGCCCCGCCGGCTCCGTCCGGCCGGGCAGCGAGGCGCCGGCCCCGTATGCGAGCCCCACCATCCCCGCGCCGTTCGCGCCGAGCTACGCGCCCGACCCGATGCCGCTGCCGAGCTTCGCGCCCACGGCCACCTCGACGCACTCGCTCGGCGCCGGCCCCGGCTCGAGCCGCTTCGGGACGGCCCTTCTCGTCTTCGCTGGGTTGTTCGGCCTGGGTGTGACGTTGTACCGAAATGATTGGCTGCTCGAGCTGGCGCGTTCGGCGGGCCAGGAAGGCGCCTACACGGAGCTCGAGTCGGCCATCGGCAGCCCCGGCTTCGGTACACCGCGTGCCGTTGCGGCTCTGAACCCGATTGCGGAGTCGCTATCGTCGCCGGCGCCGCGCGCCGAGACCGCGCCGTCGAGCGACGAGGGCGCGAGCAGCGACGACGAAGACGAAAGCGCCGCCTCTTCCGCCACGCAGTCCGCGCGTGCCTCGCAGAACGCCGCCGCGCGCAAGCCGCAAAAGCGAGTCGCGCCGTCGCCGCGCCGGCCGTCGCAAGCGGCACCGCGCAAGAGCAGCAACATCGGGATCAAGGGGTCGTCCAACAAATACGACCCGCTGAACCCCGAGCTCTGAGAGCACATTGCTGCGGCGGGCGGCGGCCCTCCGAAAACGCGAAAGCCCGGGCGACGTCGCCCGGGCTTTCTTGCTTGTGCCCCCTCAGCGGGGCTGGTCGGCTCAGAGGTCGACCGGGTCGACGAAGATGCTGAGCGTCGTCGCTCCCTCGAGCAGCTCGCTCAGGCTTCGCTCTTGCTCCGAACG
Source organism: Polyangiaceae bacterium (assembly GCA_036393455.1). Lineage (GTDB taxonomy): Bacteria > Myxococcota_A > Polyangia > Polyangiales > Polyangiaceae > DASWGX01. Next base: position 15,052 of record DASWGX010000511.1, on the reverse strand, counting down.
GCCGTCGGACGGAACGAGCGTGAACATCGTGATGCTGTACGTCGCGCTCGCGATCGGGTCGTCGTCGTCGTCCGTCTCGAAGTTGCTGCCGTTGCGCTGCCAGCGGAGCGTCAGCTGGTTCCCTTCGATGTCGAAGCGGGCGCCACGTTCCTGGGCGTCGTCCTCGTCATCGGTGGTGAGGGCGTTCACGTCGCCGTCGCCGTCGGCGTCCGGGCTCGCGATGCTGAAGCCGTCGTCGAACGCTTCCTCGACGGAGCCTTCGGTGAAGCGCTCCGAGAGCTCGATGTTGCGGTTGAACGTGAGCGTGATCGTCGCGTTGTCGTCCAGGTTGTCCAGCGTCAAGCTGTTCGCGACAATCATGAGGTCCTGCTCGGCGAGGCGCGCGAGCGTGACGTTCTGATTGTCGGTGAAGCCGGCGGTGAAGTCGAACGCCTGGAACTGGCCTCCCTCCGTGTCGAACACCGTGGCCGTGTAGGTCACGCCGTAGACCAGGTCGCCTTCCTCGAAGGTGACGGCGCCGTCGTCGACGGACGCCGTTACGGTGCGAGTCTTGCGATCGGCGTCGTTGGCCCATACCTGGCCGGTCACCGAGCCGCTGATGGTGCCGTCGAGAGCGATCGCGGAAGTACCGACGTCGCCGGCCGGCGTAACGCGGATCGTTCCGCTCGGGCGTTCGCCGTCGGGCGTCGACAGATCGAAGGTGAGCTCGGGGCTGACCAAGTCGTCCGGAAACAAGAACGCCTCGAAGACCTGCGTCTGCGTCGCGTTGCGTCCACGGGCCTCGCCGACGAAGAAGGACTCGCTCGCGAAGAACTCGCGATAGCCGTCCGCGTCGACGGTGACGGTGTAGTCCTGGAACGGCTCGATGGGACCGATGAGGAACCGCCCGTCGTCGTCGACCGTCGCGTCGACCTCCGTGTTGAAGTATTCGACGGTCATGGCGTAGTCGTCGATGCGCTCGTTGGTGACGCCGTCGTAGATGTAACCCTGAAAGTAGTAGCCGGCTTCGCTGACGGCCACGGTTCGATCGAGCGAGCACGCGCTGAGCGCGCTAGCTGCCAGGACCGCGGCCAAACCGTAAGTGCGTAGCTTCATCATTGGAACATTACCTCTGCTGAAAAGATCTACCCTTGAAAATTCGTGCTGTCCGCTGGTCGCCCTACTGGAAGTAGTAAAGGGCTGCGATCGAGCTGGAGAAAAGATCCCACGGATCGTTGAACGAGGCCGTGGAAGCGTCGAGACCCCACCGCCGGCGCGTGACGATGACGCCGTTTTCGGCCGCCTCTGCCGTCGCACTCCGGTAGTTGAGCTCCGCCCCAACCGTTGCCTGAAGCGCCAGCATCGGCAAGTCGATCATGCCAAACTGCACCTCTGCGCCGATCTTCAGGGCCAAGCCGACCAGCCACGCGTTGTGTTTGACGCCCTGATCGCCCGCCAGGTTGGCGTCGTCCTTGGTACGGCCCGTGGCGTAACCGAGGTTCAGCTCGGGAACGAGCACGAGATTATAGTGCGTGTCGCTGTACAGGGAGAAGGGCAGACCGCCGTGAAGAGCGAGGCCCCACACGGTGGGAAGGTCGACGTCCGCGTCGCCCGCGATGTCGCTTTTCAGCGTGCCGCTCGACGTGTTGAGCCCGAGCCCGATCTGAAAGCCCATGCCCTCGTCGAACCAGTGACGGATGCCGACGACCGGCACCGCAAGCGGCACGAGCGTGTAGTCCGGCCCGGGGAGCAGCGTTTGGAGCTCGGTCGCCGAGAGTAGCCCGACACCGGTGCCGCCCACCACGCGTTGATGGTCGGTGCGACCGTCGTCCGCCGGTGGAGCCGTCTGTGTCATCGGCTCCGACGCCATCGGTGCGACCGGCGGAGGCGGAGGTGGCGGCGGAGGCGGCGCTTCGGCTTGTGCGCTCGATTCTGCCGACGTGGAGTAACCCGTGTCCGCCGAAGTACCCATCGAGAAGGTTCCTGTCCCTGACGATGAGTAATCGGCGTCCCCGGAAGGGGGCGGTGGCTCTGCCTCTTGGGCGGAAACCACCGTGGGCCAACAGACGGCGAATGCCGCGAGCAGCCACTTTGCGTTCTTCGTTTGACCTTGCATTAAATCCTCCCGGCCGGTCGCACCTGCTCGTTTTCGAGCTCGTACGAACACGCACCCTGAAGAAGCTCGATAAAGCTAACTGGGAGCTTGTGAATCGTCCCTTTCGAAGCCGGTCCAATTAGCATGACTTTCGACGAGTCAGCACAAGAAGTAACTCAACCGGAGTGAGAGATTACTCAACTCCACGGATCTGGGGGAATTTCTGCGTGTCGTCCGGCCCGTTGGTCAGCCTTGTTCGTCCCAATTCAGATTGGGTCATCGATGCGATCAACGCGGACACTTGTATAAGCGCGTAGCCAACTACACGGCTCGTGTCGCGCGCTCCTTGCAGGCGTACCCGTGCACGGGTCGAGCCGAGCTTCGCCTCGGCGGCGGCCGGGAGTCATGCACCGCGTCTCAACGAACGCAGTCGGCGTACTGCTCGAAGAAGTTCAGAAAGGATACGTACGCCGGGTCCGAAGTGTCCTGAAACTTGTCGTGACCGCCGTGCTCGACGCCCCCTTCGCTTTCCGGGAGCGGTTTGAGCAAGAGCAAGCTCTCCGCCGGATTTTCGACGTCGATGTACCCGTTTTGCACGATCGTTCGCAGCGTCTCGAGCGACGCCGCATCGCAGTTGTCTTCCACGTTCAGCCAGCGCGGCGCCGTTTCGTCTGCGAATTGTTGGTCGCTGAAGTGGCAAGGAAAGCAGCGCCCGCGCCAGGCGTACACGCTTTCCTTGAAAAGGTGCTCGATCGAAAGGTCGCTGCAGTCGTCGAGCTCTTCCTCGCCGGTGACCTCGGTCGGCAGCGGCTCCTCCTCGCACGTTGCGCCGGCTCCGGGCGGCCCGCACTCGGCGTCGAGGCACGCCGAGTCCGTGCAGCTCGCCGTCTGTTCGATCCACTCGAGGAAGCCGTCGTACTCGGCCTGAATGACGTCCTCGGTGATGAGCTCGCTCTCCGGCGCAGCGCGCTCGATCCAGGTGAGGATGCGGCTGTTCTCGGGCTCCTCGAGATCGACCAGGTCCATGTCGATGAGACACGCCATGGATTCGCACGGCGTGTCGCGAACGAACAGACCGAGGTCCACACCCGAGAGATGGCACTGGTTGCAGCTCTTCGGACGGTCGTCGGCCAGTACCGGCTCGATGCGGCGCTCGTAGATTTCCGCCGCGTCCTCGTCGCACGCGGTCGTCGCGACCGAGGTAGAGGAAGTGGCGTCGGGCTCGGAAGAACAGGCCGCCCCGGCGGCGACGGCCGCAAGGACCGCGTAAAGCCAGTGCCGGCAGGCGCGCGAGCCCGTCATGTCAGTTGCCCTCGCCGGAGACGAATTCCCAATCCTCCCCGAAGAGCTCGCTCTTGGGCGTCGGCAACGCTTCTCCGTTGGGTCCGTCGCGGCGGACGACCATGGTGCGCCGCGTCGCGATGTGCTCGTCCTCGCGTGCCACCACGGTGACCACGTTGATGCCGGGCAAGAGGTTGGTGGAAAGGTCGAAGCTGAGCTCGTTGTCGTTCGCCACGCCGCGATTCGACTGATAGAAAATCTTACGCGTGCCGACGAAGATGAACGTGTCCAGCACGCGATCGGGGTCGGAGGCCTTGCCCTGAATCCGCACCGTTCCGTCGCGCGTCGCCAGCGCGGCGAGCTCCACCTCGAGCAGCGGAGGCGAGTGGCTGAGCTCCGGCGTGAAACGCGGCTGCGCGCGCTTGCCGGGAGCGGCCGCGGTCTTGGAGACCTCGACGAAGCCCCAGCGCCCACCGCGCAGCTCGACGCGGGCAAAGTCACCGAAGCGCCCGTCCTGCTCCACGACCGAGCCCGCCTCCAGCGTGCCCACGGTGGGAGCCGCGGCAAGCGGCTGAGAGCGAACCTCGGCCTTGGTGCCTATCCTGAGCGCGCCCTTCGCGGGATTGATGAACAGACCGCCCTTGGTGACCGGCACCGTGAGCTTCTCGTTCGAACCGACGCGCAGATCGCGGTCGGTGACGCTGAGCTCCACCGTGAGCTCGCTTTCCGCGAGACCGTCGAGGACGTCGAACGTGAACGCGACCTCACGAACCTCGCCGGGGTTCATGTTCGACACGTCGAAACGACCCGCGTGCAATAGCAGGCCGTCTCCGGTCAGATTGCGAAGATTCGCCTGCGTCTCGTACGAGCGCCCCTTGCCGACGTTCTTCACGGTCAAGAGCACCGTCGCGCCTTCCCCACGACTCAGCTGGCCGTCACCGTTACCGGGGCGGTTGTCCATGATCTGATAGCTGTAGGCGAAGATGGGCCGCGGCAGGCTGGTCACCGTCGGCCTGAGCTCGGCGTCCGGCGGTGCTTGGCCGCCTTCCGCGAAGAAGCGCACCTTGACCACGTCTTGCCGCGTCACGGCATCCATCGGGACCTTGCAGACGCGTTTGGCGTCGAGCGGCACGGGCTGGGTCGACCCGGGCTTGCGCCCCTCGACGCTGCAAAACCCGAGCGGCGCCTGGGCGGATTTGGTCTGACCCGGTTCCACCCTGCCGAAGACCAGCTCTTTCTCGTCGTAGTACCCGGCGTCGCTCTCCGTTTGTGCCCGCAGCTGGTAGATGGGCTTATCCCCGTTGTTGGTCACGGAGACCTTGAGGTCCATGGGCTTGCCCGCCTGCACGGCGTGGTTCGCTTGATCCGTCGAGACCGATACCTTGAAATCGCTCGGCCCGGGGCCCGCGACGGCGGCGGGCGCTGCCTGCCAATCGATGCCGAGAGCAGCGAGATCCTTGCTGATCGACGCGATCTCCCGCTTCTCAACCTGCTCGATCAGGCCCTTCACCGCGCGCAGCTGCTGGGAACGCTTGCCGGGCTTGAGCTTGTCGGCGAGATCGCGCGCGAAGCGCACGGCGAAGTCGAGCTGGAATTCGTCGTCGAGATCGGCGCCGATCTCGCGCAGCTTGGCGCGTTCCGACTCCGGCAAGTTGTAGCGCAGGCGGAAGAACGGCGGCTCCGACGGGCGGCGGCCGTCACCGACCAGGCTCTTCGAGAGGTCGCGCTCTCTGAGCGAGTGCTCGGCGATGAACAGATCCATTTCGAGCGGATCGGCCGTCATCGGATCGAGCTCCACGTCCGGAGCGACGCCGGTGCCCTGAATCGAGACGTCGCCGGGCGTCATGTACTGCGCGATGGTGAGCTTGAGCGCCGCGCCATCCGGCGTGATGCGAGGGAAGACGAGCTGCACCGTGCCTTTGCCGAACGTCGCCTGGCCCACGACGATGGCTCGCTCGTGTCCCTTGAGGGCGCCGGCGACGATTTCGCTCGCGCTCGCCGAGGAGCTGCTGACGAGGACCACGACGGGATACGACGGCTCGGTCCCGCGACGCGTCGCCCGCTTTTCTTCACGGCCTTCACTGATGCCCTGGGTCGAGACGATCACGCCGTCCTCGAGGAAGGTGTCGGCGACCTTGGCGGCCTGATCCAGGAGGCCGCCGGGGTTGCCGCGCAGGTCGAGCACCAGCGCCTGCAGGCTGTCGGCCTTGCGCAACTGATCGAGCGCCTTCTCGAGCTCGTCGGAAGTCGACGCCTGGAACTGGTTGAGGCGCACGTAGCCGACTCCGCCGGTGAGCGGGCGCGCCGACACCGACTCGATGCGAATCTCCTCCCGCACGAGCTCGAAGGGTCGCGAGCCGGTCCAGCCGTCCTTGCCGTCGCGGTGGACCCAGATCGTGACCTTCGTACTCGGGCGTCCGCGCAGGCGCTTGACCGCGTCGTCGAGCGGCATGTTGAGCGTCGACTCGTTGTTGATCTTGGTGATGCGGTCGAGGCGTTTCAAACCGGAGCGCCCGGCCGGCGTTCCCGGCATCGGGCGCATGATCGTCAGCATCTGGTCGCGGATCGAGATCACGATGCCGAGCCCGCCGAAGTGCCCCGAGGTCGACAGGTTCATCTCGCGGTAAGCTTCGGGGCTCAGGAAAACACTGTGCGGATCGAGCGTGCGCAGCATGCCGTTGCACGCGGCGTACTCGACGTCCCTGAGGTCGACTTCCGTATCCTTCAGGTTCGACTGAAGGAAGGCGAAGACCTCGCGCAGCCTGGCCGCGACGTCCCAGGGGCCCTGCACGTTGTCGACGCGAAAGTCCGCCTCCGCCGTCTCCACCTTGACGCGGACGGTAGGAGACTTTTCGTCGTGCGAGATGATGACCTGAGCGACTTCCTTCTGGATCTGATTCAGCGCGCTCAGGAACATCTGGCGGGGCTTCACCCGGTTGGGATCTACGTACTTGTCGCGAATCGTCTTGAGCGTCTCGTTCACCGCGACGAGCTGAGTCAGGTCGTAGGGCGCGCGCGCTTCCCCCGGGGACACCCCGGCGTGCGCCGCCTCGAGGCCGCGCCACAGCCCGCCGCTGCCGAACTGAAGAGCGAAATAGGAGGCCAGCGCGAAAAGACCGAGCAGGGTGGCCCCGCGCCCGAAACGCTCCAGGATTCGCATGCGGGTCAGTATAGGGCGCGGCCTTGCACCTGTCAGGCCACACTTCAGGGCGCCCGGCGCGTCATTCGGAGACCTGACCGACGGGCGCCGCGGCGCCGGCGGCCGAGCGTGCGGGCGCCGGGTCGCGCACTTCGACGTTCGGAGCCGCCTCGTCGCTCTTGATCGAGTAGCGGACCAGGGCGCGCAGCGTCTTGTTGCGGTCGACGTTGCCGAGCAGGAGCTTCAGGTCCTCGTACACCGAGGGATCGACGAGCAACGCGCCCAGCGTCCCCTTGCCGGAACGCAGGTCAGCGACAATTTGTCGCAGGTCGCCGCTCATGGCGTTCAGATTGCGCGTCAGCTCCTCGGACTGCCCGTCGCCGAACAAAACGCTGCGCGCCAGGCCCGTCCCTTCGCGAACACCGCGGAGCGTCAGCGTCAGCTCTTCCGCCGCGCCGCCGAACTGAGCCAGCGCCCGGGCGCCGTCCTCGCCGTAGATCACCTCGTGCGCCAGGCCCGGTCCTTGCCGGACGCGGGCGAGGATGGCGCGCACTTCGCGCGTCGAACCTTCGAGGTCGGCCGAAGCGCGCTCGATGTGCGCCATCGTTCGCGACAGTCGGTCCGCCTCCGCCTCGTCGTGCAGCAAGCGCGCGGCGTAGCCGTTGCCCTTGTCCAGGGACTGCAAAATGTTGCTGAGGGCGCCGACGCCGGCCTTGATGTCGCCGTGGAGCTTTTCGTCGGCGAACGCGCCCGTGGTCGTCTCGAGATTGCTCACGACGCGATCGACGCGATCCCCGATCGAGCCGAGCTTCGAGAGCATCGCCGAGATCTCTTCCGATTCGTGGCTCTGAAGCGTGCCGCCCGGAGGCACCGGAGGCGCGTCCTGACTGCCGACGCTGATCACCACCATCTTGTCGCCGAGCAATCCCTTGTTTTCGATGGTTGCGACGCTGTCGCCTCGGATTCGTTCCGCCTGACCGCTCACGATGGAAACCACGACGTGGATTTTGGCTTCCTTCGGGTCCGGCGAATACTCGACGTTGGACACGGAACCGACGTCGACGCCGCCCATGCGCACCGGCGAGCCCTGCTTGAGGCCTTGCACGTCCTGAAACACCGCGCGGTAATCGTGCTTGCTCGTGAACAGCTTGCGCTCGTCGCCGATGAGGAAAATCACCAGTCCGACGACCATGAGGCCGGCCAGGACGAAGGCGCCGACTTTGATTTCCCGATAGCTCGCCATGCTTGAGTTTCGAAGCTTCCCTCAATCGAGGCGCGCCGTCACGCGCGACCGGGCCGTGGACGTTTCTTCACGCATTGAGCAGCGTTTCGACGTCTTCCTTGACCGGAGCGCGTCCCTCGATGAAGTCGGCCACCCGCGGGTCCGTCGAGGCCCGGAATTCATCGACCGACCCGTGGCAGATGATCCGGCCCGAGTGGACCATCGCGACCGAGTCGCTGATGCCGAAAGCGCTCTTCATGTCGTGCGTCACCACGATGCTGGTGATGTTGAGCTTGCGCTGCAAACCCATGATCAGGTGGTTTACCCGCGCAGTGTTGATCGGGTCGAGGCCCGTCGTCGGCTCGTCATAGAGAACGACTTCAGGCCTCACCGCGATGGCGCGCGCCAGTGCCACGCGCTTGCGCATGCCGCCGGAGAGATCGGAGGGACGCATTTGCTGGATGCCGGGCAGATCGACCAACCCGAGCGCCCAGGCGACGCGCTGCTCGATGTCGGTCTTGCTCATTCGGTCCCGGAAATGCTCTTCGAGCCCGTACGCGACGTTTTGTCCGACGCTGAGCGAGTCGAACAGCGCGCCGCTCTGGAACAGCATTGCGATCCTCTGCCGCACCAGCGCAAGGTCGCTCTCGCGCATCTCGGTCACTTCCTTGCCGTCGAAACGGATGCTGCCCGAGTCGGCCTTGAGCAGACCGATCAGCATCTTGAGCATGACGCTCTTGCCGACTCCGGAACCCCCGACCAGGGTCAGCACCGTCCCGCGATCGACCGAGAGGTCGAGCCCGCGGTAGACGAGTTTCGAACTGAACGCCTTTTTTACGTGGCTGAAGACGATGAGGGAATCACCCATCGCTCCCGGTCGCTAGCACGGCAGCCGGCTCCGGGCGATGCGCGCCCGGCTCTATTCGCTCGACGTGGAGCTCCGCCGCGTCGCCGCCGCGGAAGTGATCGGGCCTGAGCGTGCCGATTGCCAGCACCGATTCCGTGAGATCCGACGCTTTCTCGCCCATGCCCGGGGCGAAGCCCGACAGCGTGCGACCGTTCTCGAGCTCGAGCTCGAGCTTGAGGTGGCCGCCTTTCACTTGGCGGGCAAGGCGCACTCGCGCCTGGACTCCGAGGGCGGGTTTGGGGTTCTTTTCGCCGCACGGCTCGAGCCGGTAGAAATCGCGAAGCACGTCACGGGGATCGTCGTCGCGAAAGAGTGGCAACGGCTCGGCTCGTGCCGCAGCGTCTGGCGACGGGCGCACTACCGTTTGGCGGCAGGCGGCGTCGAAGAGCTCCTTGAGCGCCGGCAGGCGATCGATGTGCGCTTCGAAACCGGCCGCCGCCTGGTGACCGCCAAAGCGGACCAACGCTTCGGAGCAAGCCGAAAGGGCGTCATGGAGCTTGAAGCCGGCCGGGCCGCGCACCGAGCCGTGCCCCACGTCACCGCGAAAGCCGACGACGGCTACCGGACGCTGATAGCGCTCCGCCAGGCGGCCCGCGACGATGCCCACCACCCCGGGGTTCCAGTCGCGGCTGCCGAGCACGAACGCCGCGCGCGAGCCGGGGGCGTCGCCTTCTATTTCCTCCACCGCGGCGGACAGAATCTCGTCCTGTTGGGCGCGCCGGTCCCGACAGAGCTGCTCGACCGTCGCCGCCATGCCGGCCGCGCGCTCCGGCGACTGTTCCATGATGAGCTTCAGCGCAAGGTCCGGCGCGCCGAGCCTTCCGGGAGCGTTGAGCCGCGGCGCCAGGCGGAACGCGATGTCCTCGGAGGTGAACGGCGCGGAGCGCCTGAGCTTGGCGAGTTCGAACAGCGCCGCGAAGCCGGGTCGCCGGGTACGGCCGAGCTCCGAAAGACCCGCGCGCACGAGCGCGCGATTGTCCCCGTCGAGCGGCGCGACGTCCGCGATCGTGCCGACGGCGACCAGATCGAGCCAGCGCTTGAGGTCCAGCTCTCGGCCGAGCTCGCGCCGGACCGCCGCGACGAGCGATAGCGCGAGGCCGCAGGAAGCCAGGCCCTTGAACGGAAAACCACACTCGTGTCGGTGCGGATTGAGGAACGCGAGCGCCGGCAGCGGATGCTCCGGCACCAGGTGGTGATCGATGACCACGGCGTCGATGCCGCGTTCGGCAAGGGTCGCGAGACTCTCGTGGTCGCTCGAGCCGCAGTCGCACGTGACGACCAGCCCCGGCGCCTTTTCGAGCACGCGCGCGAGCGCAGCCCGGCCGAGGCCGTAACCGCCGTCGAAGCGGCTCGCGAGAACTGGCTCGGCCTTGCCGCCGAGCGCCCGTACGGCTTCCGTCACGATGGCCGTTGCGGTCATCCCATCGCAGTCGTAGTCGCCGAAGACACAGACTACCTCGCCGTGGCGGATGGCGAGCGCCAGCCGCTCGGCCGCCACCCGCCGGTCGGCCATTTCGTCCGGGGCCGTCAGGTGACTCAGCCGGGGCGCGAGAAAACGCTGGGTGGCATCGTCGCCCGTGAGCCCGCGCCGCAGCAGATGCTCCGCGAAAGTGACGGTGCAGCGCAGCTGGTGCGCCAGAGCGGCCGCCGCTGGTCTCGGCGCCCCGAGCCGAGCAGGCCCTTCGCACCCCGGGGCTTGGGCTGGCACCGTCCGGGCGCCCACGGTCGAGGTGCTCATGAGTCCAGTGCTTATGCAACACGCGGGCCCCACCGTGTCAACGTTTCGCGAAGGACGCCGTGCCGAAAAATGTCACTGATTTTCCGGCAGTTACGAGATGGGCGAGGGCGATTCGGGAGCGATTTTCGGGGTGGCGGGCCTTGCTTCTCAAGCGTCTCGTCAGGGATCGCTGATGGCTGCGGGATGATTTACTCGCCCCCGTCCGTTAGAACTAGCGCACGGCTGCGGGCTTCCCCCGAGCAAACCGCCAAACCAGGCGCCCGAGGAAACAACCCATGAATCAAGGCTATCCCTTCGTACAAGAGCGCACCGCGCGCGGCGTGGTCGACACGCGCGCTCGCTTCATCGTCCGCACCTACAACACGCTCTTCGTTGCCATTCTGGCGTTCGCCGCGGTCGAAGCATGGCTCGTCACCTCGGGAATAGCGGCCGCCATCGCGCAGGCGATCGGCGGCAGTTGGCTCCTCGTGCTGGGCGGCTTCATGCTGGTGAGCTGGCTGGCTTCCCACGCGGCCCACAACGCGCGCTCGCTCGCGACCCAGTACGCGGCGCTCGGTGGTTTCGTTCTGGCGGAGGCCATCATCTTCGCGCCGCTCCTCGCGTACGCGAACGCCGTCGCTCCCGGTACCATCTCGGCCGCCGCCATGGTCACGATCCTGGGCTTCGCCGGCCTGACCGCCATCGCGTTCACGACGCGAAAAGACTTTTCGTTCTTGGGCGGCCTGCTGCGCTGGTCGTTCGTCGTCGCGCTGCTGCTCATCGTGGCAAGCCTGATTTTCGGCTTCCAGCTCGGCACGTTCTTCAGCGTGGCGATGGTCGGCCTGGCCGGCGCCGCGATCCTCTACGATACCTCCAACGTCATCCATCACTTCCCGTCCGACCGTCACGCCGCCGCGGCGCTCCAGCTGTTCTCGTCGGTGGCGCTGATGTTCTGGTACGTACTCCGGATCTTCCTCTCCTCGCGTGACTGAAATCGGCAAGGTTCTTCTTGCCGCGCTACGACCGCGCTCCCCTCCGGGCGAGCGCGGTCGCCGTTTTGTGGCAGACGGTGTCGTCGATGTTGGTTCGTAGCCGCGGAACCAAGACCCCGCTCCGGTTCGGAACCCTGGCGCTTTGCGCGGTCGCGTGGACGCCGTCGCGCGCGGTCGCCGAGCCGCTTCCGGAGCCGCCCGAATGGGGAGTGCCGGTCGCTCATTCGCTCGGCGTCTTCACGGGCACGCGGCTGGCCGAGGCCATCCTCTATCCCGACCCTTTCGCTGAGACCGACCTCGGAGTTCTCGGGCGGAACTATCGGGAGGCCTTCACGCGACCACCCTTGTTCGACCCGGACGAAGCCGTGTTCGAGTGGGACGGCGACCCGTGGACGATCAACGTGATCGGCCACGGGCTGCTCGGCAGCGAGCTCTACTATCGCCCGCGCCGCTGCGGCTTTTCGGTTCTGGCGGCGCTGGCGTTCGCCGCCGGCGCGAGCGTCGTCTGGGAGTACGCCTTCGAAGCCAACGGCGTTCGGCCTTCCGCCTTGGATCTGGTCTACACGCCCGCGGTCGGGCTCGTGCTCGGGGAAGCCAGGTTCTGGGCCTTCGGCGCCGCCGGCTCGCTGCGCGATCCGACTTGGCGTGCGATCGTGCGCGCCGTGGTCGACCCGTTCGGAGAGCTCGAACGGGAGCTAGGAGCCGTTTGCTGAGCGGCGCGCCCGGCGTTCGCAACGATGTGGTCGCAGCGATGTCGTCGCAGCGATGTCAGGCGGCCTGCTTCGGCTTGTCGCCCCGGCCGCGCGAGGCCTTGGAGCTGAAGCGAGAGAAAAAGCGGCGATCGAGCCACTCGGTGAGCGGCAGCGCGACGTAGATCGAAGAATAGGTGCCGAGCAAGATGCCGATGATCAGCGTGAACGAGAAGTCCTTGAGCGTTCCGGTGCCCCAGACGAAAAACGCCATGAGGCTGAAAATGGTCGTGCCGCTCGTGAGCACGGTGCGGCTCATCATCTCCGACAGGCTCACGTTGATGAGGTGAGTGAAGGTCGAGCCGCGCAGCTTGCCGAAATTCTCGCGAACGCGGTCGTAGATGACCACGGTATCGTTGATGGAATAGCCGATGATGGTCAAGATGGCGGCCACCGTCGTCAGGTTGAGCTCTTTCTTCAGCAAGATCAGGATGCCGATCGTGACGAGGGAGTCGTGCATCAGCGCGATCACGCCGCCCGGTGCGAACCTCAGGTCGAAGCGGAACGCGATGTAGACCATGATGAACACGAGAGCGATCACGATGCTCTTGATCGCGGCATCTCGCAGCAGCTTGCCGGCCTTCGGCCCGATCCACTCGCTGCGCAGCGCGGTCTCCGGAACCCGGTCCGTTCCGAGCTTGGTCCGGAGCGCGTTCATCAGTTGATCGCCCTTGCTCATCAACTGGATCTCGACCTTGTTGTCTCGCGCATTCTGCAAGGTCGGGTTGTTTTCGCCGGGGCGGAGCTTGATACCGCCCCCTACCGCCGAAGCGCGCTCTCGCACCCAGTCGAGGTCGGGGCTTTCGCGAAAACGGACGGTGATCTTGTCGCCGCCCGGGCTGAACTTCACTTCGGTCGCCTGTTTGGCCGGCGGGCAATCGCCTTGCGGCAAGTTCTCGCCGAAGCAAAGCTGGCGAGCCACGCGTGCCTGGACGTCCTCGCCGATGGCGGTGACTTCTTGCACCCGGATCATGTAGCGATGCGGGTCGCCGGTATCGGTGACGCGAATGATGTCGGGCGAAGAAAAGCCGGAACCCGTGACGGTGCCTCGGATCTCGTTTGGTTCCACCGGCTTCTTGAACGAGACCTCGATTTCCGTTCCGCCCACGAAGTCCGTGCCGAGCCGCGGCCCGGGCTTGAACAGGAGCACCAGCGACGCAATCACCAGAACCAGGCTGACGCCGACGAAAAGCCGGCGGTGTGCCATGAAGTCGTAGACGGTGCCCGCGGCGAAGACCTGCATTCGCTCAGCCCATCCCGAAGCTGGCGCGCTTGCCGAAGCCGCGGACCCAGAGGTCGAACATCACGCGCGACACGACGACGCCCGAGAAAATGCTGCACGCGACGCCGACGATCAGCGTCACCGCAAAGCCTTTGATCGGCCCGGTGCCGTACTGGGCCAGCACGATGCCGGATATCAGCGTCGTGACCTGGCCGTCCACGATCGCGCTCAGAGCCCGGCTGTAGCCGAGCTCCACGGCCGCGCGCGGGCTCTTGCCTCCGCGCAATTCCTCGCGAATGCGCTCGTTGATGAGGACGTTCGCGTCGACGCTCATGCCGAGCGTCAGAGCGAGGCCGGCGATGCCCGGCAACGTCATCGACGCGCCGAACGAAGCCAGGATGGCCAGCTGGAGAAACAGGTTCATCCCGACGGAGATGTCCGCGATGATGCCGGCGCGGCGGTAATAGAGAATCATGAACAGCAGCACGACGACCGCCCCGCCGAGCGCGCCCTCGAGCCCGAGCCGGATCGAATCGCGCCCGAGCGAGGGACCGATGCGCTGCTCGTTCGATGGGGAGATCGGCGCGGGAAGGGCGCCGGAGCGCAGCACGAGCTCGAGCTTGCGTGAGTTCTGAAGTTGAAGCTCCGGATCTTCGGCGCCCATCGTGATCACGGCGTGGCCGCCGGGAATTCGAGTCTGGATCACGGGCGCGCTCTCGACGCGACCGTCCAGGATGATGGCGAAGCGGCGTTTGACGTTTTCGCCGGTGATGCGCTCGAAGATGCGTCCGCCCTGATCGGTGAACGCGATCGCGACGTGCCAGCCGCCGAGGCTGCTCTGATCCTGAATTGGCTCGGCTTGCGCGTCGCGGATCATGTCGCCGGTGATTTCCGCGCGGCTCTTCAAGAGGTAGGTACGCCAGCCCGCCTCTTCTTCCTTGAGCGTGGCAGGGTCGACGACGCGGTAATCGAGCTCGAAACCGATTTCGCGATCCGGCGGCGGCGTCAGCGTCGCGCCCCACTCCCTCATGCGCGTGAGGGCTTCTTGCGCCGTCTCCTTTTCCTTGAGCGGCAAGTAGGCGTACGTGACTTCCTTGACGATCTGATCGCCCTCTTCGTCGAGCCCGGCCGAGGCCTGCTCGCGGCGAAATTCGAGACCTTCCGGCGCGCTGCCGGGGCTCGAATCGACGTTGGCTTGTACGGTGCGAAGGTAGTCGCCGTCGTCGTCCAGCAGCTTGAACTCGAGCCGGGCGGTTTGACTGATGATATCGCGGATCGTGGAAAAGCTCTTCTCGTCCTCGCCCGGCACTTCCACGATGACGTCTTCGTCTCGCGTGGAGACCGCGGCCTCGCGCAGGCCGAGCTCGTCGATGCGGCGCAGGATGATTTCGCGCGCTTGGCTGACGGCACGTTCGCGGATCTGGCTGCTGGCTTCCTCGCGGATCAGAAATTCGAATTGGCGCTGGTCCTCGCTTCTGGAAAAAGACAATTCGCCGGCGAACCGGTCCAGGAAACGAGCGTCGATCTTGCTCGGGTCGGTGCCCGGTTTCACGCTGACGAGGATCTTGCCGGCCTGGGCGCGCGGCGCCTCGATCTCCACCTTTTCGCGGAGCTTTCCGTAGATTTCTTCGCTCGGTCGTCCTTCGCTGTCTTCGGCGTCGTAAAGGCCGTAGATCTTGGCGAGCTCGAGGCGCATCTCTTCGTAGTAGCGGGCGCGCCGGTCCTTGATGGCCTCGTCGACGTCGACCG
>DASWGX010000510.1:0-2887 GCA_036393455.1 Polyangiaceae bacterium | reverse complement strand
ACCAGTGGTGCGCCTTGGAGCGCGTCCAGAAAC
This sequence comes from Polyangiaceae bacterium, assembly GCA_036393455.1. GTDB lineage: Bacteria > Myxococcota_A > Polyangia > Polyangiales > Polyangiaceae > DASWGX01. The sequence goes on along the minus strand of DASWGX010000510.1, from coordinate 2,854 downwards.
TCTCGGCGGGCCTCGGCTGCCCGGAGCTCCAAAAGCTCGGCCTCGGCTTGTGTGAGCTCAAGAACGGCGTCCATAGACCCCTGATACCGCAACGCCCCCCGGCTCGGCACCGGGGGGCTGTTGGGTGGGCTGGGCGTTGAGGCGCGTCACGATGCACGCTCCGGCTCGGGCTCGGGGTCAGAGTTACGCGCCCGGGCGCGCTCCGCCAGGGAGACCACGCCCGCCGCCTGAACGGGCGCGTTCGTCCGTCGGCCGAGCTCGAGCTCCCAAGCGCCAGCGAACCACCGTTCCGCGAGCTCGCGCGGAACCCCGCCGTAGTCGTCGGAGTCCTCCCACAAGCCATCGAAGGCCTCCCGACGCCACTGCTCGCCGCTCGGACACGTGGGGCTCACGCGCCGCTCTTCGAGGTAGTGAGCAACCGACTGTTCGGCGTCCGCTTCGACGGCTTGGCGAGCTTCGGCGTACAACGATTCGGCCCGTTCCGCGTTCAACGCTTGGGGCCCGAACAGCTCCGCGCCGGGGCCGGCCTTGCTTTGCCTTCGCTGCCGTCGTCGGCGCCGTCGTCCTCGGAGGCCCATGTCGTCCGCCGACTCGGCGAGCAAGAGGAGCTTTGCGGCAAGCCGTCGAGCTCCGTCCGGTGTGAGCCCGATCGCGCGTAGCGGGGCGCTGAACCGCAACGTCACGCGGCCCGGTGCCGTGTCGAAGATCGCGGCCCAAGGTTCGGCGGTCATCGGTAGTCCCGCACGGTGGCTGCCACGACAACGAACAACGCGCCGTCCCGCACGACGCGAACCGTGACGTCCAGCTGCGATGTTCGCGAGCGGTGCCGGTACAGGGCCAGGTGACGCCCCTCTGCGGGCGAGACGAGTCGAGCGCCGCAGAGCAGCGATGTAAGCTCGCGTCTCGCGGTCTCGATGCCCTCGCGACGAAGCGACGATGCAGCGGTGGCCGTCACGAGAATCGACGTCTCGGGCAGGGCGCTCATGACGTCGGCTCCCGGTGAGAGCCCTTCGGATCGTGCTCGCCGTCGGGGTCAAGCTCCGCAATCGCAGCGGCGAAGCGGTCACAGTCGCCCAGCAAGTCGAATTCCGCATCGGCCGCGACGTAGAGCCACCGCACGCATTCGCCGGTGTCGCCCTGCTCCGTGGCCTGCATCGCCCGACCGGCTGCCGAGTAGAGCGCCCCCCACGACGCGCGTTCGTCGGCTTGGGCGTCGAGCACGGCCGAGAGCGCGCCTTGGATGCGCTCGCTCTTGTGCGGCACGACTTCGAGCGCCGCATCGGCCCGGGTGAGGGCCGCGAAGCCCTCACGTCGGGCGCTGGCGCGCTCCGCATCGTCAAACTGGCTCGCGTCCGTCGCCCGCTCAAAAGCCTTCCACGCGGCGCTCAGGGCCTCGCGGGCTTTCGCGGTCGGGGTCATGTCGCACCGTCCGTTTCCGGTTCGCGCTCCCGGAAGTCCGGCGCAACGCTTCCGCCGCCGAGCCCCAGGTCACAACGAACGCTCCAAAGATGCTCGGCCGCGGATTCGATTGCCGGCATGTCGTGCGAGCGGTTGAACGCGAGGTATTCGGCCAGCTCGTCCGTCGCCTTCACGAGCCTTTCGCCCACGAGCTCCCGCATCGCTGCGAGAGTGCCCGGATCGGTGAAGCTCATGTCGCACCGTCCAAGAGCGCGGCGACGGTCGCGATCGTGTCCGCGGCGCCTCGCGTCAAGAGCGCGGTCAAGCTCGCTCGCGTGCTGTTCGCCGCAAGTCCGCCCGCGAGATGCCGCAAGTCGGACGGCACTGTGCGGGTCGATAGCTCCGTCACGAACTCTTGCAGCGCGTCGGCGATTGCGCGCTGCGTGGAAGCGGCACTCTGCAAGTCGCCCATCGCCATTGCCAGCCGCGCTTCCAGAACGCCAGCCGGCAGCGCGATCGATCGTGCGACCGGGCCCGGCCCTCGGGGCTCGCGCGGCTTCATGATGCACCTTCCGCTTGCTGCTTGGGGTCGGACGGCCCGCTGATACGCGTGTCGAACGACTCGCGCGCTTCGCGGACGTCCTCGAGCAAGTCCGTTCCGCCGTCGAGCAGGCTCGCCACGAGCGAGAGCCCGAGCGCTGCTTCGTCGTCGTTGAGCTCGATGCAAGTTGCGGAGTCCAAAGGCGAGGCCGAGTCGTGGGCGATCGCGATCGCGATGGCCTTGAGGATCGCGCTGCACGCTTGGGCGAGGCGCCGCTCGGCCGTGACGTCGGCGAGGTCGCTTTCGTTCAAGTCGTGGAGCGTGTAGCCGACGAGCGTTGCGACGATGCTCGGGCCGAGCGCGTCCGCTTCGTCGATGTTCGCGAGCACGACCTTTTCACGCTTGAGCCGCTGGACGCGGGGTGTGTCCCACGCGTTCACGACGCACCGTCCGTTTCCGCGCGCACCATGACGATAAGCTCCGAGAGCTCTCGCAACGCCGCCGCGTCGCGGGTCATGTCGTAGCTGGCGCTCGTGCCGGCCAGGGCGAGGGCCTCGAACGGCGTGACGAAGGTCCGCGAGTCGAGCGTGGCGCCCTCGGCTTCTCGCGCGGCCTGGCAGTATTCCGAGAGCTTCGAGGCATGGTGCGCCAGCCTGTCGGCAATGGTGCCGCGCCGCGTTTCGAGGTTTTCGAGAATGGCGTCAAGGGTTCTTTGCCCCTCGTCGGGGCGTTCGGTATCGTTGGAATCGTCAGCCATTGGGATGTTCCTTTGGTTGGCCAGGGGTCGGGCTGTTTGCGCAGCGCCGGCCCCACTCTGTTGGGGTTCGGGGTTCACAGGCCGCGAGCGGCCTTGCTGTTCATCTTGGGTCGAAACGCCGGAGGCTTTCGCTTGCCGAACCTCCGGCGGTACTGTTC
>DASWGX010000509.1:0-8384 GCA_036393455.1 Polyangiaceae bacterium | reverse complement strand
CGAACCCTTCCAGCTTTTCGCCGAAGTACTCCACCATGTCGTTGCGCTCGAACTCTCCGTGCACGAAAACGTCGAGCCCGAGGGCCTCCTGTTTTTCGACGGCGCGCCGCGTCTCGGTCTCGAGAAAGGCTTGGTACTGCGCGCCGGTGATCCGGCCCGCGCGCCACGCCGCCCGCGCGCCGCGCACCTCCGCCGTCTGAGGGAAGGAGCCGATGGTCGTCGTCGGAAGGACGGGAAGGCCGAAGCGCTCGCGCTGCCGGGGTGCCCGCTCGGAGTACGGCGAAGCCCGGCGCAGCATCGCGGCGTCGATGCCTTGGGTACGGCTTCGAACCGCCGTGTTGCGCGTGCGCGGCGAGGCGCGCCGCGCGGCGAGCGCGGCGCGGGAAGCGTCGAACGCCGTCCCGGCGGGCGAGTCCGACGTGGCCGCGCCGGCGAGCGCGCGGATCTCGTCGAGCTTCTGCGTCGCGAAGGCGAGCCAGCCGCGAAGCTCCGGATCGAGCTTCTGCTCGACCGACACGTCGATGGGAACGTGGAGCAGCGAGCACGAGGGTGCGACGAAGACGCGCTCGGGGCCGAGGGCGCGCACGGCGCGCCGGAGCAGCGCGTGCGCGGCGTCGAGGTCGGTTCGCCAGACGTTGCGGCCGTCGACCACGCCGGCCGAGAGCGCCGTTTCGGGGCCGAGGGCGCCGAGCAACGCGTCGAGTTGTTCGGGCGCGCGACAAAGGTCGGCGTGGAGCGCCTCGAAACCGGAGCCCGTCGCGAGCGGAAGGTTCTCCCCGAGCGCCCCGAAATAGGTCGCGAGCAGCACGCGCGGCCGTTTCGTGCGCTTGGAGAGGTGTTCGAAAGCTCGCTCGCAGGCGCTGCGGGCGGGCGCGTCGAGGTCCGTTGCGAGGCAAGGTTCGTCCACTTGCACCCAGCCGACGCCGCGCTCGGCGAGTACGGCGAGCAGCTCTGCGTAGATTGGCAAAAGAGCGTCGAGCAAGACGAGCGGACTCGCTTCGCCGGCGCCGGGCGCGAGCTTCGACGAGAGCAGGAAGGTGACGGGGCCGACGATGACCGGCCTCGTTTCGATGCCGAGCGCCTTTGCCTCTTCGAGCTCCGAGAGGAGCTTCGAGGCGTCGAGCTCGAACGTCTGCTCGAGCTCGAGCTCCGGGACGATGTAGTGGTAGTTGGTGTCGAACCACTTGGTCATCTCGAGCGCCGGGACGTCGAGGCCCGAGGCCCGGTCCTGGAGCCCGCGCGCCATGGCGAAGTAGCGCGGAAGTCCCGCGGGTATCTCGCGGTAGCGGCGCGGAACCGCACCGACGGAGACGGCCATGTCGAGCACGTGGTCGTAGAGCGAAAAGTCGTTGCTCGGTATCTGGTCGATGCCGCGCTCTCTCATCGCCGTGAAGTGGCGGCGCCGGAGCTCGGAAGCCACCTGAGCGAGCGCCGCTTCCGAGCTCTTGCCGGCCCAGAAGGCCTCGAGCGCCTTCTTCAGCTCCCGCGCGACGCCGATGCGCGGGTGACCCAAGCACGTTGTGATGACGGACATCGAATCGCCTCCTCTGGCGGGCTCAAAATGCGGCATCGAAGCTCACCTCGCCGCTGACGCCTACTTGATAAGCCGAGACGCGCCGCTCGAAGAAGTTGGCGAGCTCCTGCACGTCCTGGAGATCCATGAACGAAAATGGATTGGCGGCGCCGTAGCTTTCGGCGAAGCCGAGTGTCGCAAGCCGCTGATCGGCGATGAACTCGAGGTACTGCCTGAGGTCGGGCACGGAGAGCCCGGCCACGCCGCCGACGAGAAGATCCTCGGCAAAGGCCGTCTCGCAGTCGACGGCTTCGTGCAGCATGCTGCGAACGTCGGCCTCGAGTGCGCCGTCGAAGAGCGCCGGCTCTTCGCGGCGAACCTGGCGGATGACCTCGAAGGCGAAGGCCATGTGCGCGCTCTCGTCGCGGAAGACCCAATTCGTGCCGCCGGCGAGGCCGTGCAGAAGCCCGCGAGAGCGCAGGAAGTAGACGTACGCGAACGCGGCGAAGAAGAAGAGCCCTTCGACGCACGCCGCGAAGCCGATCAGGTTCAGGAGAAAGCGCCGGCGCGCCGCGCGAGACTCGAGTCTGTCGAGCTGCTTCACCGAGTCGATCCACTTGAAGCAGAACTCGGCCTTCCTGCGGACCGAGGCAATCGTCTCGACGGCCGCGAAGGCGCGGAAGCGTTCTTCCGCGTCCGGCAGGTAGGTATCGAGCAGCGTCAGGTAGAACTGCACGTGCAGGGCTTCCTCGTACAGCTGCCGCGACAGGTACATGCGCGCTTCCGGCGCGTTGAGGTGCCGGTATAGGTTGAGCACGAGGTTGTTGGCGACGATGCTGTCCCCGGTTGCGAAGAAGGCGACCAGGCGCTGTACGAGGTGCCGCTCCGCCGGGGTCATCTTGGCGTGGAGATCGTTCACGTCGGTCGAGAAATCGACCTCCTCCACCGTCCAGGTGTTCTTGATGGCCGCCCGGTACATCGCGTAGAAAGCCGGGTAGGCCATGGGTCGCAGCGTGAGGCACATGCCGGGGTCGAGCAAGCGCGCGGGCCTTTCGACGTGGCTCATTGGCAGGCCTCGCACGTCTCGGGGTTCTCGAGCGAGCAGGCGACGGAAGCGAGCTCCTCGGATTCGGCCTGCACCTGGGCGATCCGCGTCGCCGGGCGGGACCTCAGGTAGTACGTGGTCTTGAGGTCGGTCTTCCAAGCGTGGAAGTACATGCTGGAAAGTCGGCCGATGTTCGGGTTTTCCACGAACAAGTTCAGCGATTGGCTCTGATCGACGAAAGCGCCGCGCTCGGCGGCCATGTCGATGAGCGAGCGCATCGGGATCTCCCACGCCGTTCGATACAGGGCGCGCAGCTCCTCCGGCAGCTCCTCGAAAGGCCCGACCGAACCTTCGGAGTGTTTGAGGCGCGAGCGCAGCGCGTCCGTCCAGAGGCCGCGCGCCTTGAGGTCGGCGACCAGGTAGCGGTTGACCTGAAGGAAGTCGCCGGACAACGTCTCGCGCTTGAACAGGTTCGACAGCTGGGGTTCGAAGCACTCGTAGCAGCCGGCGATGGACGCGATGGTCGCGGTCGGTGCGATCGCGACCAGCAACGAGTTTCTGAGGCCGTGCGAGCGGATGCGCCGGCGCAGCGCGTCCCAGCGCGCGGTGTCGTCCGGTACGACGTCCCAGGCGTCGAATTGGAGCTCGCCGCGAGCGGCGCGCGTTTCCGCGAACGCCGGGTGCGGCTGCTTCTGCTCGGCGAGCTCGGAGGAAGCCGAGAGCGCGTGAAAGTAGATCTCCTCCGAGATGCGGCGCGAGAGCTTTCGCGCCTCGGGCGCGTCGAAGGGCAGGCGCAGCTGAAACAGCACGTCTTGCAGCCCCATCAGGCCGAGCCCGACGGGCCGCCAGCGCTGATTGGAGTCCCTGGCCGGCGCGATCGGATAGAAGTTCAGATCGATGACGCGATCGAGGCTCCGGAGCGCGAGCCGCACGGTTTTTGCGAGCTTTTCCCAGTCGAAGACGACGCAGCCGTCCGCCGCGCGCGTCGTGTGCCGTCCGAGGTTGATCGAGCCGAGGTTGCACACGGCCGTCTCGTCTCCGGACGTCACTTCGAGAATCTCCGTGCAAAGGTTGGAAAGGTGCACGGTGCGTCCGCGGAGCGCCGTCTGATTGCAGGCGCGGTTGGACTTGTCCTTGAACGCCATCCAGCCGTTCCCCGTCTCGGCGAGCGTGCGCATCATGCGCGCGTAAAGGTCGCGGGCTTTGACGGTTTTCACCGCGACGCCTCGCCGTTCCGCCGCTTCGTAGGCGCGCTCGAACTCCTCGCCGTAGAGGTCCGGCAATTCCGGCACCGTTTTTGGATCGAAGAGGCTCCACACCGCATCGCTCTCGACGCGCCGCATGAAGAGGTCAGCGACCCAGTTGGCAAGGTTCAGATTGTGCGTGCGAGCCGCCTCGTCGCCGGTATTGTCGCGGAGCGCGAGAAACTCCTCGATGTCCGCGTGCCAGGGCTCGAGGTAAACGGCGCACGCTCCCTTGCGCTTGCCGCCCTGATTGACCGCCGCGACCGAGGCGTCGAGCGTTTTGAGCCACGGCACGATGCCGTTCGAGCGCCCGTTGGTGCTCTCGATCAAAGAGCCGCGCGAGCGCACGCGGTGGTAGGCGAGGCCGATGCCGCCGGAGAACTTCGAGAGCAGCGCCACGTCGGTGTAGCGCTTGTAGATTTGTTCGAGATGATCCCCCGGCGAATCGAGCAGGAAACAGCTCGAGAGCTGCTCGTGACGCGTGCCGGCATTGAAGAGCGTCGGCGAGCTCGGCAGGTATTCGAGCGACGAGAAAAGCGCATGGAGCTCGAGCGCCTCGGCCGGCGTTTCGCTGAGCGCGCAGGCAACGCGCATGAAAAACTGCTGCGCCGTTTCCACGACGAGGCGCGTTTCGGGATGCACGAGCAGGTAACGGTCATAGAGCGTGCGCAGGCCGAAGTACTCGAACTCGCCGTCCTGCGCCGGCGTGACGGCATCGTCGAGCTTGCGCGCGTTCTGGCTCACGAATTCGGCCAGCCGATCGTTGACCAGGCGCAGCCCGTGCGCGAGCTCGATCGACTGCGAGAAGCATTGCACGCCCTGTCCGCGTACCTCTTTGTGGATGTAGGTCGCGAGCAAGCGCGCCGCGAGCTTCGAATACTCCGGTTCCTGGGCGATCAGCGCCGCGGCCGTCTGGATGGAGAGCCGATCGAGCTCGCTCGTGGTCGCCCCGTCGTAAAGGCCGCTGATCGTCTTGGTCGCGACGCGCATGGCGTCGACGTCGCCGAGCCCTGCCGCCGAGCGGCTCACGGCTCGCACGATCTTGTTCAGGTCGACGGGTTCGAAGGAGCCGTTGCGCTTCTTCACGCGCATCGTGGTGGAAGGGGGATTGTCCGCCGTCGAGTCGCGGGCGGCGCGGCGCGGGCGCAACGGCGCCACGCCGTTGCTCTTACCGGGGTTCTCGCTCAACATCGCTTTCTCCTTTTTCGTCGAGCGGTACCGGACCGCTCGGTGTCGGGCTCGCGAACAGGAGAATCGGCCGATGAGCGCGCGGATACGCGCCGGGCCAGGAGGGCCCTTGAACCGACCGGCCTCCCGCGAGGCTCGTCAGGTCGACCGCTTGCGGTTGTGGTTCCCGTAAGCGGGTGCCGGCAGGTCTTCGGGCTCGCGAGCGCTCGGCTTTCGCCGCTGTCCTACTGTCCACCGCTTCCCAGCCCCGAAGGGACCAGTGCTCGTCGTGGAGCTCGTTCTCGCATACCGCTGCGGGGCAGCCCCGGCGTTCAACCGGGTTCCCTTTAGCCCTGAGCAAAGGCTCAGGGCACCAGCACGGACCGCAACATATTGTGGTCCGTGCCAGCCTGTCAACAATATGTTGGGGTATCGCTCAAGTGCACGGACATGCAGGGGATTCGGATGCGCAGGTAGAGGGGGCGGCGCTTCACCGAGCCCGGGAGGCACTTCTCGCGCGGGCACACGCCGCCCCGGGCGTCCTGATTTCGTCATGCGGGTGTGCATGAACCAGGGGGCGAGGGCGAAACGGATCCGTGAGCGTCACGGCGATGCCGCCCACGACGAGATCGCGCGCTTTGGCGTTTCGGCGTGGTGCCGCGGCGTTTCACGCGTAGACGCCTGGGTCGCTGGAGCCCCGCCGTCCGTTGCTCACCCCTGAGGGTGACGATGCGAGTCGTGAAGCGCGCAACAGTAACACGAGAACTGGTCCAGTGTCGCTACTGGCGCGCATTGGTATGCGATGGTGTGTGGAAGCGCTTACCCCGTATCCTTGACAGCTAGCACGCGCTACGCCGAAACTCGCCGCGTGAAGGAAGGCGCGACGACGGAGAAGCGCATTCGTCCCGCGCGCCGCGGTGGGGTGCCGGCGGCGTTCATGGTGCTCGCTTTGGCGAGCGTCTCCTCCGCTGCACGTGCGGAGGACGGCACCGATTCGCCCGTGGAGGTGCACGGGTTCGTGAGTCAGGGGTTCATCAAGACCACGGAAAACAACTACCTGGCGGCGGACTCGACGCGGGGCAGCTTCGAATTCACGGAAGCCGGAATCAATTTCACCAAGCCGCTGACGGACAAGCTTCGCGCCGGAATTCAGCTGTTTGCGCACGATCTCGGCCCGCTCGGCAACTACAGCCCGCAGTTCGACTGGTTTTACCTCGACTATCGGTTCTGGGACTGGCTCGGAATCCGCGCCGGGCGCACCAAGCTTCCGTTCGGGCTCTACAACGAGACGAACGACATCGACGCGGCACGCGTCCCGGTCCTTTTGCCGCAGTCGCTCTACCCGGTGCAAAACCGGGAATTTCTGCTCGCGCAGACGGGCGGCGAAATCTACGGCATCGTGCCGCTCGGCGAAGCCGGCGAAGCCGAGTACCGCGGCTACGGCGGTACCATCTTCCTCGATACGTCGAACTCGCTGACGGAGCTCAGCGAGTTTCAAGTGCCGTACCTCGTCGGCGGCCGGCTGATGTGGCTCGCTCCGCTCGAGGGTCTGCAGCTCGGCGGCAGCGTGCAGGCGCTGCGGTTGGATTTCGACTTTCAGCCGTCCGCGGAGCAGGTGGCAGAGTTCGAAGCGGCGGGGCAGCTGCCTCCCGATTTTTCCGGCACGGTTTCCGCGCGCATCCCCGCGCTTCTCTGGATCGCGTCGCTCGAGTATCAGCTCGGTGAGCTCTCGCTCGCCGCGGAGTACGGCCGCTCCTACGCCAAAGCCGAGACGTCGCTTCTCCTTCCGGAGACGCGCAGCACGACCGAGGGATTTTACGGCCTGGCCACCTATCGAGTCACTCCCTGGTTCACTCCCGGCATCTACTACTCGGTGCTGAACCCGAGCCTGGGGCAGCGCACGGGTCGGAGCGCCTATCAGCGCGATCTGGCGCTGACGTTTCGCTACGATCTGAACGCCCATTGGCTGCTCAAGCTCGAAGGGCACTACATGCGCGGCACCGCGGCGCTCAGGGCTGACCTGAACGACGGCGCGCCGCTGAACACGCTGGCGAAACGTTGGGGAGTGTTGCTGATCAAGACGACCGCCTACTTCTGACCGGAACCGATGCTTCGAGCGTCCGACGGAAACCACCGCTCTTGCCACGCGCGGCGGGCTTGCGCGTCGTGGCTAGCGGTTTCGCTGGGTTTGTCGTTGTGCCTCTTCTACGCGACGGCGCTCGGGGCCAAGGGAGAGCCCGGGTTTCGAGTCATCGTGCATCCCAAGGTCCCGGTGAGCTCGGTCGAACGAGACTTTCTCGAGCAGGCGTTTCTGAAACGAAAGACGCGCTGGCCCGGCGGCGAGACGATTCACCCCGTCGATCAGCGCGCGGACGCCGCCGTGCGAAAGCGCTTCTCGGAGCAGGTCCTGAAGCGTTCCGTGGCCGCGGTGAAACGCTACTGGCAGCAGCGCATTTTTTCCGGCCGCGACGTGCCGCCGCCGGAGTTCGACACCGATCACGCGGTGGTCGCGTACGTGCGCGATCACGCCGGCGCGGTCGGGTACGTCACGGAAGACGCCGACGTCGGTTCCGTCAAGACGGTCACACTGCGCTAGGGAACTGGCAAACCGTGGCGATCACTTTTCGTGACAAACTGATTCTGGTCGCTGCGCCCGCCCTCGTGGCTCTGGCAGCGGTGGTCGCCGTCAGTCGTGTCATAGCGGTGCAGCAGGCCGCGGATCTGACGGACGTGGAGGAGCGCCTGGTGCCCAGGCTCGAGCTGGGGCCGAAGCTCGAGTCCGAATTCCAGCGGCTCCGCCGCAGCGTGGAGGACGCCGTCGCGGCCGAGGACAGGGTCGGCCTCGAGGCCACACGGGCGCTCGAGGCAGAGCTCTTGGCGCTCGTCGAGTCGAGCAAGGGCGCGCTCGATCCCGGCGACGCCGCATCACTCAGGCGGGCGATCGACGCGTACTACGCGGCGGCGTTCGACATCTCTCGGCGGCTCATCGCCGGCGAGACTGGAGAAGCGCTCGTTTCCGACATGGCCAAGATGCAGGCGCTCGACGCCGAAGTCGCCAAGGTCGTTCAGGCCGCGACCAGCCTCAGCCGCAACAAGCTGGCCGCGGGCTTCTCGGCCGTGCGCGAAGCGAGCGAGAGGGCGTCGGACATACGCTTCGGCCTGGGGATCGGCAGCCTCGTGCTCGCGATCGGCCTGGCGCTCCTGGTCAGCCGCGGCGTGCTCCGGAGCGTCACCAGGCTATCCGGCGGATTTTCGCGCTTCGGCAGCGGCGACTTTTCGAGCGCGATTCCCGTCATCGGCAGCGACGAGCTGGCCCGCTTGGCGGAAGAAGCCAATCGCATGGCGGAGAGCTTGCGACGCCTGGCAGAGGAGCGCGATCGCGACGATTGGCTCAAGGAAGGGCAAGTAGGCCTGG
>DASWGX010000508.1:0-7266 GCA_036393455.1 Polyangiaceae bacterium | reverse complement strand
CGGTTATTCGACGAGCAGGGCGAACGCCTGGGCCCGGACGGCGCAAGCGGGCGCGCTCTGCGCGAGCTCGCCGAGGCGCTCCGGCAGGAGATCGGCAACGAAGGGCTCGGGGAAGACGTTCTCGATGCGCTGAAAGGCGTCGAAGCAACAGGCAGCGAGGAGGCTCGGCGCCGGTTGGCCGAAGCGCTCGGCAAGGCCCTCGGCCACCTCAGCGAGGAAGAGCGCGCGCGCCTCGCGCAACGGCTGGCACGGCGCCTCGCCGAACGCGGGCCGAGAGCGGTCGAACCGCTGACGGCCGAACGGCTGGAGGCGCTGGCGCGCTTGCTCGACGACCCGGAAAAACTGAAAGAACTGGAGGAGTGGTTGCGCGAGCTCGCGCGTGCCCGCGGCGACGAAATCATGGAGCGCGAGCGTTCGCTCGACGACGCGGAGCGTGGCGCCGCCGACGCGCAGCGCCAGCTCTCGGGCGTCGTACCGGTTCCGGACCCGAGCGGCCCCAGCGCCTCGAGTGGCGCGCCCGGGCCCAGCAGGGACGGCACCGGGTCGCCCGCGAACGGGCCGAGCTCGACCCGAGAACGCAAACCGGGCGCCCACGACGGGGAAACGAATGCGGTCGATGCTCCGGAGCTCCGCGCCAAGGCAACGACCGCGATCGATCCGAGCCTGCCGCTGCGCGTCGCCGCCGAGGGTCGCGCTGCGCCGCTCGTCGGGCAAACGGCGAATCAGGGCGGCACCGCCGAGCTCGGGCGCGTCGGTCCGGTGGAGGTCGGCGCCGTCGAGCGTTCCGAGGTGCCGGGCGAATACCGCGAGCACGTCGGGCGCTATTTCTCTCCCTAGCGCGGCTCGCCGAGCCCGACGCCACGGTGTAGGCTGCCGCGCGGTTCATGCCGGATCCGGAGTTCTCCGAGCGACTCGCGCGAGCGACCCAGAGTATCGCGCGCCTGCGAGCGGCGATGGCAGAGCGCATCGTCGGGCAGTCGGGCATCGTCGATCAGGTGCTCTGGGCGCTCGTTGCGGGAGGGCACGTTCTTCTGGAGGGCAACCCGGGCCTCGGCAAGACATTGATGGTCCGTACCCTCGCCGAGTGCCTGAAGCTCCGCTTCTCGAGGATTCAGTTCACACCGGATCTGATGCCGAGCGACGTAACCGGCACGCACGTCCTGGTTCTGGACAGTCAGGGCAGGCCGAGCGGGCGCTTCGAGCTGCACCGCGGACCTGTCTTCGGACAGGTCGTGCTTGCCGACGAGGTCAATCGGGCGACTCCGAAGACGCAGAGCGCTCTGCTCGAGGCCATGCAAGAGCACGCTGTCACCATCGGCGGCCATCGCTACGTGCTGGAGGAGCCTTTCTTCGTCCTGGCGACCGAAAATCCGATCGAAATGGAAGGCACGTACCCGCTGCCCGAGGCTCAGCTCGATCGATTCCTCGTCAAGGCAGTGGTCCCCACGCCCTCCGAGCAGGAGTTCGTCGAGATCCTGGCGCGTACCACGTCCGGCGCGGAAGTGAGCGTCGCGCCCGTGATGGGCGCCGCGGAGGTGCTGGAGCTCCGCGGCCTTTGCCGCGAAATCGTCGCGTCGGAGGCCGTGCTGGGCTACGCGGCGCGCTTGGTGTCCAAAAGCCAACCCGACGAAGGCGCCGACGATTTCGTCCGGCGCTCACTGCGCTACGGGGCCGGAGTGCGCGGCGCCCAGGCCCTGATCCTGTGCGCCAAGGCTGCGGCTCTGCTCGAAGGGCGAGCCCAAGTGTCGTTCGACGACGTGGCCGCGGCAGCGCTACCCGCGCTCCGGCACCGCCTGATCATGAGTTTCGAGGGCGAAGCCGACGGCGTGACGACCGATCGCGTCATCGGCCGTATCCTGGCGGAGGTCCCGCGACGACCGGCGGAGGTCGAGCGAGCCTTGCGGGAGGCCTGACGTGAAGCTCTGCGGGCACGCGGGCGCACTCCTGGTCTTCGTCCTTTCGCTCGCGACGTCGCGCGCCGCAGCGGCCGGACCTCTTTCGATCGAAGCGAGGCCCATCCTCGGCACCGAGGTGCCCGCGGGAGCGGGCTGGCTAAGCGTCGCGCTGCACGTCCGCAACGCAACGGCGCAGCCGGTGTCGGGCAAGCTCGAGCTCGTCGCCGAGACGCAACTCTACGGTAGGGGACGCCTTTCCAAGCAGAGCAAGGCGCCTTACGCCGTTCCGGCGAGGGGCAGCGTACTCGTTCGCTTGCCGATTTCGGGCAGCGGCGCGTTCCCTTCGCTCACGGCGCGGGCTCTCGACGAGAACGGAAACGTCCTCGCGGAAACCGCGCTGACCGGCCTGCGTGCCGAAGCGCCGCTCTTGTTCGACCTCAGCCCGGTGAGTCGTGTCGCTCCCGCGCTGCGCGGCGCAATCGTCCAGGGTACGCCCGCCGCGGGGCGCGCGCCGCAGACGGTCTTTTCGCTCGCCGTCGGAACACCGGACATCGAGCGCGCCAGCGGCGATCCCATCTTGCCGGAACGCGCGGCGGGCTACGCGGCGTGCACCGTCGTGCTGGCGGAGACCGCCCGCCTCGCCTCGATGCCCGAAACCGAGCTCCGAGCGCTCGGCGATTGGGTCCTCGCCGGCGGCGCGCTCGCGCTCAGCATTGCCCGACCCGAGGATCTCGAGCGCGCGCCGCTCACGACGTTGATCGGGGGCCGCGCATTTCCCAGTGAGCCCGACCCGGCGCTCCTCCGTGAAGATACCTTCCTCGTGCGAGGAGACAGCGCCCCCGACGCGACGCCGTTGCCTTCGAGCTCCGGAACTCCGGATCTGGCGATTCGGACGCTGGCCCCTGCCGACTCGGTGCGCGAGCGTCTCACCGGGTTCCGCAGCGCGAACCTCAGAGTCAGCCCGTGGGGCGCTTCGGCGAGCTACGGGCTCGGCGAAGTCCACCTGCTCGCCTTCGACCCCGGCGTCGAGACAATCGCGAGCAGCGACTGGGTGCAGCTGAAGCTCGCCGCCCTGGTCGCGCACGCGGCGCGGCGACCGCGGTTTTTGGCGTTCTCTCACGGCCAGCGCAAACCGCACGCGGCGGGCCTGGAACCGATTCTCAGGCTCCTCGATCCGAACGAGCAGAGCCGCTGGACCATCGCCGTGTCCGCGGTCTTGCTCGTGCTCTACGCGCTCGCCGCCGGCCCTCTGAACTTTTACCAGGCGCGGCGCCGCGGACGGCCCCTGGTGGCGCTGGCTTGGCTTCCACTATGGGCGCTCATCGCGACCGTCGCCGTGATTGGCGTCGGCATGGCCGGGCGAGGAGTATCCGGGCGCGCGCGGCATCTGACGGTCGTGGAATCGGCAGCCGGCATGACGCGCGCGGCGGCCACGCGTTTTCGCAGTTTCTTCGCCAACTCGACGGATTCGCTCACCGTGCGCGAGAGCACCTGGGGCAGCGTCCTCGACGTGGTCGAAGAAGACGAAGTAGGCTCGGCGCTCGTCGTCGACGGAGACGGCGCGCGCCTCGAGTCCCTGCAAGCTCGGCCGTGGCAGGCCGTGGTGGTGCGCGAAGACGGTTTCGCCGATCTGGGCGGCGGCATCAGCGTCGTCGGCGGAGTGAACGACGACTACGTCGTGACGAATCGCACCGCGCACGACTTGCTCGGCGTGGTGGTCAAGACTCCGGGGCGCGACGCCGTCTTCTTCGAGCGCATCGCGGGCGGCGCGAGCGCGCGCGTGAGCGAAGCGAAGGAACGGCTGGCCGGGCTCGGTCGTTCGCTGAGCTATGCGGCGGCCCACCCGCTGGACGCCTCTACGTTCGCCGCTCTCGCCGATCGAAGCGCCGCGGGTCTGTCCGCTGCTTGGGCAGCGGTCGAAGCCGGAAGCGGACACGAAGTCGACTGGTGGCCTCATGACGTACCGGTTTTGATCGCCGCCCTCGGAGACGCAGAGGCGGGAGGCTCGGACGCGGGGCTCCGAGTCGAGGCCGATCGCACCCTGATCCGCGTGCTGGGCACGGGAGGGGTGCCGTGACACAAGGGCCGACCGAGCCCGTGCCCGTGCCCCCGGCGATCCGCGTACGGCGCTTGTGGCACCGCTTCGGCCGTTTCGACGTGCTGCGCGACGTGAGCTTCGACGTCGGTCAGGGCGAGATTTTCGGCTTCATCGGCCCGAACGGTGCCGGCAAGACGACGACGATTCGCATCATGGCCACGCTGCTCGAACCCACGTTCGGGCGCGTAGAGATCGAAGGCGTCGACGTCAGCGTGGACCCCGAGCGCGTACGCAGGATGATCGGCTACATGCCGGATCACGCCGGAGTCTACGAGCGGATCACCGTGCGCGAATATCTCGAGTTTTTCGCCGACGCGTACGGCGTCGAACAGCGCGAAGTCGTGGACGCAGTCATCGAGCTGACCGAGCTCAGGAACCTGTCCGATCGGCTGGTGGCGGCGCTGAGCAAGGGCTTGAAACAGCGCCTGCAGGTCGCTCGCATTCTGCTGCACGACCCGCAAGTCCTCATCTTGGACGAGCCGGCGAGCGATTTGGACCCGCGAGCGCGCATCGAAATTCGGGATCTTTTGCTGGAGCTCCGCGAGCTCAACAAGACGATCTTTCTTTCGAGTCACGTCCTGACGGAACTGAGCGACATCTGCACCTCGATCGGCATCCTCGAGCGGGGGCAGCTCCTCGTTGCGGGCCCGATCGGAGAAATCGCGGAACGCTTGCAGGCCGAGCGGGCGCAAGCCGCCGAGGCGCGCGCGGCAGAGGCCACGGTCGTGGCGCCTCCCTTCGGGCTTCCGGACCTCGCCGGCGCGACGGGAGCCGGCACCGCGGTGACTCCGAGCCCCATGCCGGAGCCGCAGACCCTGCTCGCGCCAACTCCAGCGCTTTCCCCGCTCACTACGCCGGGCGGAGCGCCGGTTCCGGAAGCGGCGCGCAAGCGACTCAGACTGCGCGTTCTGTGCGACGCGCGCGTCGCGGCGGGGGCGCTGTCGGGCGGCACCGGAATCCACGCCGTGGAACCGGGCGCAGGGGGAGCGCTTTCGCTTCAGTACACGGGCGACGAAAACTTCGTCGCCGCTGTGGTGCGCCACTTGGTCGTCAGCGGCATCCCCGTGGTCGCCGTCGAGCCCGAGCGCAACGAGCTCGAACGCATCTTCCTCGAAGTAACCCGTGGAGAGCTCTCGTGAGCACGGAGATCGAAGTGCCGGTCCCCCCGGCGACGTCGGGCTCGTTCCTCTCTCGCGCGCGCGACCAGCTCGGCGGGTGGTGGGAAAACCCCAACCCGGTGTGGGTTCGCGAGCTTCGTCAATCTGCGCGCCTATCGCGTACGCCCGTCGTGCTCGCCGTGCTGACCGTCATGGTCACACTTCTGATTTCCTCGATCGGCGGCATGGCCAGCGTCTCCGCTCGACCCGCCAAGGTCGGCGTGGCGCTGTTCCACACCTTCTTCTCGCTCGCTTTTCTCGTCGTCACCTGGCTCGGGCCGGCCGTCGCCGCCAGCACGATCTCGAGCGAGCGCAGCGGACGAACCTGGGAAGCCTTGCTGCTCACCGGCATCGGCCCCTCCGCGATTGCACGTGGAAAGTTCTTTGCCGCGCTCAGCTACTTGTCGCTCTACGTCGTGATGCTGGCGCCGGTCGGAGCCCTGCCGTTCTTGTTCGGCGGCGTGACGGCGACCGAAGTCGCGGCCGCGTTTCTGCTCTTGCTGCTCTTCGGCGCGCTCAGCGTCGCCTTCGGCCTCGCGGTGAGCAGTAGGTTCTGGAACCAGGCCGCCGCCATCATCGTGACCTTGATCGTCGCGATCCCGTTGTCGTTGACCGGCTACATCGTGCTCGGCCCGGTGCTTTCCATCGCGGTCAACGGCGTGTGGCCGGTGGTTCCCGCGGGACCGCCGGTGTGGCTCCCGACGGCGTACGTACGGGCCGACTTCGGCTTTCGATACTTCGTGCTGCTCGTCGCCGCGCCGGCGTTCTCGCTCTTGGGACCGGTGTGGTTGCTCTACGAGCTGACGAAAGCCAACCTCAAGGATACCAGCGACGATCGCTCGACCGGCGTGCGCATCTGGTTCGTGGCAACGACGCCGCTCTTGATTGCTATGTTGTCGTCCGTGGCCTGGCTTTCGGCCGGCGCGGAATGGTTTGCCGCCTCGGTCGGCGCCTTCTTCGTCTATCTGATCGGCGTGGCCGTGCTGTTCGCCGGCGAGCCGCTCGGCCCGTCGCGCCGAGTTGCGGTGCACTGGACGCGGGAAGGAGTCGGGCGCTTGCAGCGCTTCCTCGGTCCAGGCCTGACTCGGGCCAACACGCTACTCGCCGTCTTCGGGCTCCTCGGGTTCGCCCTGCTCGCCGCCGCAGCGCACGTGTGGGCGGAGGTCGCATCGGGCACGCGCGCCCAAGCGCTCGGCGTCGGCGCGGTCTCGGCGCACCTGGCCGCGTTCTTCGTGTTCCTGGTGGGGCTGGCCACCTGGTTGCGGAGCCGCTCGTCTGCGGCGGGACCGCCGCGCCTGTTGGTGCTCGCCGCGGTATTCGTTTTCGGAGTGGGACCCTGGATCGCGATGGCAATCGCGGGTGTGCTCGCGAAAACCGACAGTGCGCTCCTGATGCTGGCCGCACCATCGCCGGCGTATGCCGCGGTGCTGTACGAGAAGGTGGCGGTCGGCACTCTGACGAGCCACGCGGGGATCGTGCCCGCCGCAGTGATAAGCGGCGCCCTCTTGGTGCTCTCGGGTCTCGGCCTGTCCCTGCTCGGCAAGCTTCGGATTCAGCGCCGTGTCAGCGAAGAGCGGCGCTGGGTGGAGCACTGGGAGACCACGTTCGCCACCGAGCCGGCGCCCGGACCGGACGCGCCGGCGCCATGAGCCTATTGACGCCAGATTTCGTGCGAGAGCTCGAAATCCTGCACCGGCGTCTCGAGATCGGCGCCCGCTCGGGCGCCTTCGGTGCCGAGACAGCTCGGCGCCTGGGAAGCTCCGCGGAGTTCGAGGAGCACCGTCCGTACGCGCCGGGGGTCGACCCGCGGCATATCGACTGGCTGGCGTTCGCGCGTACCGGAACCCCCGTGCTGAAGGCTTTCAGAGCCGAAGAAGACGCCATCGTGCGCCTTCTGCTCGACGCATCCGCCTCGCTCGGCTTCGGCAGTCCTCCAAAGCTCGCCTCTGCGAAGCGGTTCGCCGCGGCCGTCGGTTACCTCGCGCTGCGCGGCTCTCGACGCGCGCAGGTCGTCGTTGCCCAACAGCGGGGAGACGCGCCACGCCCGCTCGCTTCCGTCGGTACGCCGCGCCGCGGCCGCGCCGGCCTTCACGGGCTTCTGAACGAGCTCGATGCC
>DASWGX010000507.1:0-11190 GCA_036393455.1 Polyangiaceae bacterium | reverse complement strand
GGGCGGAATCGCCGGCCGCGCCGCGCGGAACGCGTCGAGGTCCCGTGTGCGCGCCTGGGCGGCGAGGTAGCGATCGTATTCGGCGCGCGCGTTGGCGGCGGTGAGCACATCGTGAGCCTCGGTGAGGCGCGAGAAGACCCTTTCGAGCTTTTGTTTGTAACCTCCAAGCTGCTTGCCGTAGTAGCGATCGGGGTGAAACACGTTCACGACTTCGTAGTACCGGTGCTTGACGGCGCGCGCGTCCGCGTCGGGGCCGACGTCCAACAGCTCGTAGTGGCTCAGCGTTTCGAGCCGCTTGAACGTTTCGTCGATGAGCGCCTGGCGCTCTGGCGAAAGCTCGACCTGTTCCGGTTTGATTCCGTCTTCGACGTCGGGCTCGAAGCGCACGGCGCCTACGGAAATCAGCTGTTCGAGCGCGGCCTCGACGCGGCGCGTATCGAGGCCCGTCGCGGCCGCGATATCCGCCAGATTCGTGCGGCCGTCGACGCGCGAGAGGACGAAGGCCGCCTCGGGGTCGATGGGCAATGTCCTCAGATCCACGGCTCCCACCGGCTGCGGCAGTTGATTCAGTCGCTTTGCGTTCACGAATACAGGCTGCTTTCGGGGTAGCGTCGCGTCAGACCACGGGAGTCTATCGCCTCGTTCTGGGTTCTCCAACGTCCCCAAGCGCCGGTGTCAGCCGCGCGCGAAGCGGCACACACCCGCCGGACGGCGACCGGCCGTGCGACCGGATCGCGCTCGATGGCGAAGTCATTTTCACTCGCTTGGGGCCGGGCAGGGACCGCAGTGCGCGACGACCTGTTTTCGAGCGTTCTTCGCCTGTGCTCGCGCCGACCGACACCGCTGTCCGGAGTCGTTCTCACAGATGTGCTCAGCAGCACGCATCAACGACGACAGCGCGCGACATGCACGCGTACAGCCGACCCTAGAACCGTCGGAGAGCGCCTGAAGAGCTTGCTCCCAATCCGCCGAGGCCTCCTCGAACTCCGCGTCGGAAACGTCGCGCTTCGTTGCCGGTGCGAGAGACGTCGGCGCTTCCTCGGCGGGCGCTGCCGGGCTCTGGTAGCCGCTGGGCGGCGCCGCGCCCCCGGGCAAGGCCTCGTCCCGGTCCTCTTGCTCGTCGCACGCGGGCCCGTTGCATTCGCGACCCGAGGGCTCGGGGGCCGTCGGAGCTTCGGCAGGCGGCGACGTGCCGCCGCAGCTCACGAGGAGCGCCGCAGCGAAACAAGTCTCTTTGAGCCAGCCTCGGCGCAGCGTCATCGGTTTCCGCCGTCCTGTTCCAGGCTTTGGTCGATGACGCGCGCCTGGATCTTCATCGCCTGCTCGAAAGCTTCCAGCGCTCGTTCGGTGGCCTTCGCCGCTTCCGCTTCCTGCCCGTTTTCCTTCAGGGTATTCGCGCGGCGCTCCTCGACCAGACCGCGCACTTCGAAAAGATGACCCTGAAAGTAGCTCGGCGCGGGAGCAAGGCCGAGGCCCTCTTCTATATGCTCGAGCGCAACCTCGAAGTCGCCCCGCCGGCCCTCGAGGTCCGCGATCCGCGCGAGTGTGTCCGCCAGGACTTCGCGCACTTCTGCGTGCCGCGTTTTCGGCCGCGGCCCGCTCGTGACTTGCTTCAGTTTGACGATGGCCGCCGCCGTGTCGGAGCGCCGCTCCAGCTGGTCGGCTGCGTGGTGCGCGCTTCGCGCGCGGCCGAGGAACGCCAAGAGCTCCGCGTCCACGGGTGCGGCGGTGTCCGGGGGACAGTCGGGTAGGTCGCTGCGGCTGCACGCCGTCAGCAAGAAGCCGACGATGATCGCCGAGCGAACGTTCACCGGAGCCCCCAGTTCGCGAAGCGGTTGTCGCGCAGCTCGCGGGCGCGCGCGGTCGCGATGCGATCGACACGCGCGCTGGCGGCACCGACCGCGAAGCGGTCGTCGAAGAGCGGCGTGGTCGATCGAGAAACGTAGGTGCGCAAGGACGGGTGCGACGGCGTCGCTTCGAAGGAGCGCGGAACGTCGATCCAGGCGACCCAGGTCGCCGCGGCCGCGAGCGCCGTTCCCACCGCGCCGAGCAGCCAAGCGGCGCGGCGCGCGCGACGCGGCAGGGCGCCTCC
This sequence comes from Polyangiaceae bacterium, assembly GCA_036393455.1. Lineage (GTDB taxonomy): Bacteria > Myxococcota_A > Polyangia > Polyangiales > Polyangiaceae > DASWGX01. Next base: position 9,098 of record DASWGX010000507.1, on the reverse strand, counting down.
GCCGCCCGAACCGCGGAGTGCCCGTTCGCGCGCTCGGTCGAGCTCCGACGGCGTGTAGGCGCTTCGCAACGCCGTCAAGACGGTTGCGCCGTCGTCCGTGTCGTCCGCGTCGTCGAGCGTCCGGCGTAGCCGTTCCGCCTCCTCTCGTTCGGCGGCGCTCGGCGGAGCGAGCGGATCCTCGAGCGCGATTTCCAAGAGCCGCCGGTGCAAGGCGGCATCCACGTCGGGCGGAGCCCACGCGCACGAGAGAGCCTCGGAGAGCTCTTCCTCCTGCTCTTCCGGCAGGACGGCGAACGGCGTTTCCGGCGGCGATCCCTGCTGCTTCACGACGGCGTCCTTTCGACGTCGAGCAGTTTCTTGAGCGCGGTCATCGCGCGATGCAGTACCACGTCGAATGTGGCGATGCTCACGCCGAGCTCCGCGGCCGCCTCGTCTCGAGAACGTCCCAGCAAGACGCGCGATCTGAGCGCGGCCGCGTAGCGCGGATGAAGCTTCGACAAGAGACTCTCCACCCGCTGTCGCGAAAGCGCGAGATCGCGCTCCTCGAGCCAAGCGGCGTCGTGCTCCTCGCGCTCGGCGTGCTCGATCTCGCGTTCGAGACTTGCGGCGTCGAACAAGATCTCCCGTTTGCGCGCTCGCAACTGATCGAGCGCGACACGCAGGGCCACGACGCGGAACCATGGATACACGCCTACTCGCTGCCAGACGAACTGACGGAAGCGTTCGACAATCCTGAGATAGGTCGCTCCGAGGGCTTCTTCCGCGGCGCTCCGGTTGCCCAGGCGCGGTAACAGCACACAGCGGTACAGGCGCGGTCCGTACGTCTCGAGCAGGGCGCCGAGCGCCTCTCGATCGCCGGCTCGGGCGCGCTCGCAAAGCTCGCGCTCGGCCTCGAGCTCGGGCGACAGCGACACGCGGGCGACTTTACACAAGCTGGGCTGCGGCGCGTGAGCCCCCCGACCGGGCGGGGGTCGAGGGCGGCCCGGGAGCCAAAGAGCCGGAAGTCTGGCGGCGGAAGCAAGGGCGGCGGGCACTCGAAAGCTAGAACGCCTCGGCCCTGGCGGACCTTACGCGTCGCGCCGCGTGCCCCGGGACCGTGAGGTCCGTCGCGGCACGAAGTATGGTTCGGGCGTGGCAAGCGGATCGCGCATTTGTCCGCACTGCGGCGGGCTCAACGCGGTCGACGCGGACCGCTGTTTTCGCTGCGATCGCCGCCTGCCGCCCGCGCGACTGACCGGAGCCTTCGAAGCGTTCAGAAAGCTGAAGAGCGTGGAGCTCTTGTTCACCATGATCTTCGGCGGGCTGTGCCTGGTCGTCTTCATTTTGTGCGTGATGGATCAGGGCGGCCTCGGACCCTTGTTGAGGGGGTTCTTCACCGGCAGCTTCGACCTATCCGTCACGGTACGCTTCGGCGGGCTGTGGGGCCCGCTCGGCCGACTCGAACCATTTCGCCACGTTTCCGCGATCTTCATCCACTTCGGCATTCTCCACCTGGGCCTCAACATGCTCGCGCTGACGAGCCTGTCGCGCTACCTGGAGCCGTCGCTCGGTTCGGCGCGCTATGCGGTGCTTTTCGTCGTGAGCGGCACGCTCGGCTTCGTGGCGAGCGAGCTCTACTACGGCGCGGCCGGCCCTCCCACGGGCGGTGCCAGCGGATCGCTGTTCGGCATGATGGGAGCCTTTCTCGCGGAGCTTCAAGTGCGGCGGGACCCGCGCCTGAAAGAGGTATTGATCCAGTTTGCCATCTACGCGGTGGTGTTTGCGCTGGTCTTTCCCGTCAACAACGCGGCGCATCTGGGCGGGCTGGTCGCGGGCTTCGGCCTCGGGCAGCTCTACGCTCGCGAGCGACGGGCGATGCGCTTCGGCCGGGTGATGCCGGTGTTGGCGGGCGTGTGCGTCATTTCGGTGTTCGGCTCGCTCGTGGCCGCCAACGCGTCCGACGCCTGGAAGCAGATTCGCGTGCAGGAGATTCAGTCGGGAGCGCGTTGAGTGCCGGTCTCGACGGCGCGAGACGGTGCGGCTGATGCTTTCGGACACTTGCGGCTCCCCAGCGCATTCGCGGCTCCCGCCGGGCCAAAGAGCAGGGCAAAAAGAGCAGGGCGGGGCAGAGTATTCCCCGAGGTAGGGCGAGAAATCACGCACTGGCCGGCCCGAGCCTGGTCTAGTCTCCGCCCTCATGCCCGTGGTCAATCCGCTCGCGCGGGAGCTCGTATTCAAGATCGTTTACTACGGTCCCGGGCTCGGCGGCAAAACCACGAATCTTCAGTTCATCCACAACGCGACGCGAGCGGAGCATCGCGGCAAGCTCGTGAGTTTGGCGACGCCGGTCGACCGCACGCTCTACTTCGACTTCTTGCCGATTAGGCTGCCCCGAGTGCGGGGCATGACGGTGCGCCTGCAGCTTTTCACGGTACCCGGCCAGGTGCACTACAACGCGACGCGCAAGCTCGTGCTGACGGGCGCGGACGGCGTGGTGTTCGTCGTCGATTCGCAGCGCGAACGCCTCGACGCCAACGTCGAGAGCATGGAAAACCTGCGCGAGAACCTGCGCGAGCACGGGCGCACGCTGATCGACGTCTCGCAGATCATCCAATACAACAAGCGCGATCTCGAGCACGACATTTTGCCGGTGCCCGAGCTCGAACAACGCTTGAATCCCCGCCGAGCTCCGGCTTTCAGCTCGGTGGCGACTCGCGGCGAAGGCGTGTTCGAAACCCTCGAAGCCATCGTGCAAGCGGTCTTGAACGACTTCGAGCGGCGTGCGCCGCTCGAGACCGAGGCTCGCACGCCGCCGCTCGAGCTCCCCGAGGGCGGGCTCACGGACGCGCTGCGCCGCGCGAGCGAGCCCGCCTCGAGCCGTCACGGCAGTGAAGCGTGGAGAGCGCGCCAAGCGCCGAACGGAGAGGCGCCGAGCGGGGAGGCTCCGGTCCGCTCGGGGCCGCGGCCGGGGTCGGGCATCGCGATTGGACGCGTGGCGCTCACGGTCGCGTCGAGCGCGCCCGTCCTCGGCGACGCGCGGGACGAGGAGTTGGTGCAGCGCGACACCGAGGTCGACGACTCTTTCGAAGCGAGCCTCGAGTTCGACGACGAGGCGGTGTTGGAGCGCGGAGGCGTCGAGCCCGAGGTTTCGGCGCCGATGTTTGCACTGCTCTGGCCCGTGAGCGAGATCGAGCTCGTGCACGGCCTGGAACGGGCGCTCGCCACCCGAGACTTCCCGAAGGCAGTAGACTTCGCGGACAAGCTCGCGGCGCATACGCTCGCGAGCGGAGCGAGCCTGATGTCGGGCGCACACGACGCACCGCGCGACCCCTTGCTGGCGGTCTTGCTGCTCGGCTTGCAGGGGCGCGAGTACATGGACTTTCGAGCTCTGGTTCGCAAGGCGCGTGTGAGCGGCGGTGTCTCCGAAGAAGAGGCGCTTCGCGCCTATATCTTCGCGCTGCAGGCGCGCTGCGCGCTCAGCCGCTTCGGAGCGTGAGCGACATGGTGCGGACTAAGGGCTCGGCAGCGCCGTCTGTCCCTTGACGGAGCCCGACACGGACGCGGCTTCCGCGTTGTCGAGACGCCCGACCCATGTCCCCGCGAAGTCTATCGGCACCGCCATGTCGTCGACCATGGCCTGACCGCCCGCGCTGAGCCGGAGCATTCGCGGGTCGAGCGAAGCGTCGCGGCCGCTCTCCCATATCGTCTCGACCGCCGCGCGGCAGGCGTTTCTGATGCACTTCTCGTTGCAGTCCTGGACGACTTCGTCATCTTCTACGAGCTCGCCCAGGCTTGCCGCGATTTCGTCGCAGCGCGCCTGGTTGAAAAGCGCGTCCGCCGCGCTCGCTGCGTCCTCGTCCTCATCCAGAGCTACGATTTCCGCGAGCGCCGCCATCAGGCGGGAAGGCAGCCAATACAACGTGGCGCCCAAGAGCACGCGGTCGCCCGGATCCGCCGTCCAGCTCGATAGAATGTTCGGAGAAAACCCTGCGGCTTCGGCATCGGCGTCGCCGACCCGCTCGAGAGCGAACAGCGCTTGACCTCCGGCGCTGCCGGCTGCCTCGAGCCTTCCGGAGAAGCGGCCGTCCGAAAGCAGATTGCTGGCGCCGGCCTTGAGCCAATCGATCACGACGGTGCGCAGGAGCACCGTGGCGTCCGTGCCGAGCGTACCGCGCACCGCGACCGCAAAGCCCAGCGCGTCGGCCTTTTCGGCGAACTCGGTGGCTTGCTCCTCGCGCTCCAGCATGCCCTGCATCACGGCGAGCAACGTCGCGACGTCGTCCTCGCTTTCGGCGAACATGCCGAACAGCGCGTCGTCGATGCCGGCCTGGAGTGCGTTGCTCCAGTCGCTGGTCGATTCCTCGATTTCGAATTCGATTGCGAGGCTCGTTTTGTCGAGCTGGAGCGGCCGATCCGACACGGCGACGTTCACCTCGGCGGTTTCTCCCGGGCGCAGCGCTTCGATATTGGAACAACCGCTCGCGAAGTGTCCGGCGCGCAGCGTGACGGCGAGCGCCGGACCGACCGGAACTTGCTCGATCACGGGCGCTTCGTCTTCTGGCGCAGTTGCCAGGAGATCGCCGTCGGGTGGGGGCGTACCGATCAGGTCCGCGCAGCGCGTGCCCGCGCGCACGCTCGCGGTCCAGCGCTCCACCTGGCGAGGCCCGGTGTAGCTCGGGACGACGCGCAGCGTCGCGTGCCCGACGTCGCTCACCGAAACGCCGAGAGTCGTCACGAGCTCGCTGCCGACGCTCGCGCGCAGTGTGAACGTCGTGGGAAAGCTCGGCGCCGAGAGCTCGACTTCGGCCTCGCCGCTCGCGTCCGTCTCGACCTCGCTCCGGTCGAGCGAGGCATCGTTCGACCGGGTGCTGTCGGGACCGGGGAGGATCGCGAGCTCAACGACGTATTCGCCGCGGGGTTCGGCTACGATGCGAAGCGACCGGACTTCCCTGGGAGCCAGGGCGAGGGTTTCGGTCGGGTCGAAGCGCAGGGAGGTCGGCAGGTCGTCCGCGGCGGGCGCGCCGCCGCTGCCTCCCGCGGCGCCGTCGTCGGCCGAGCCGCCGTCGGAACTGGGATCGCCCCCGCACGAGAACGAAAGCGCGGCAGCCGATACCAGGGCACCGAGCGAGCGGCCAAACCCAAAGCAAGCCATAAGAACTTGTTCATCGTAGAACGAAAGGACAGTCTCGCAAGCGGGATCACCAGATGCCGTCGCTCGTGCCACCGCCCAAACAGCTGCTCGTCGTCGACGACGAGCCGGACCTACGCCAGATGCTCGAGATTTCGCTGCGGCGCGCCGGTTACGGAGTGCTCAGCGCAGGCGGCTGTCGCGCTGCGCTCGAGGCGCTGGCTCGAAGCCCCCAGCCCATCCCGGTCGTGTTGACTGACCTGGTGATGCCGGACGGTTCGGGGCTGGAGGTACTGGCGCGCGCCAAGGCGCGTAGCGCCTCGACCGAGGTCATCCTGATCACCGCCCACTCGACGATCGAAAACGCCATCGATGCGATGCGGTCCGGCGCGTACGACTTCGTGACGAAACCGTTCGAGCCGTCCGAGCTTTCCGCGCTGGTGGCGAAGGCGTTTGAGAAGCAGGAGCTCGTCGTCGAGAACCAGCGCTTGCGCGCGCAGTTCGGGCGCCAGGCCGTTCACGACGTCGTTGGCAAGAGCCCGGCGATGCGGCGACTGCTCGACATGATCGCCCGCATCGCCCCGATGCGTACCACCGTGCTCATCACCGGGGAGAGCGGTACCGGCAAGGAACGCGTTGCGCGCGCGATTCATCGCGGGTCCGAACGGCACGACAAGCCGTTCCTGGTCGTGAACTGCGGAGCCTTGCCGGAGAACCTGATGGAGAGTGAGCTTTTCGGACACGAGAAGGGAGCCTTCACCGGCGCGGCGTCACGGCACCTCGGCCTGTTTCGCGAGGCGGACGGCGGAACGCTGCTGCTCGACGAGGTCGGCGAGCTGCCCGCGAGCCTGCAGGTCAAATTGCTCAGAGTGTTGCAGGAACGCCGGGTGCGGCCGGTCGGTGCCGCGCAAGAAACCGAAATCGACGTGCGCGTGCTCGCGGCGACCAACCGCGACGTCGAAGCGGACGTCGCTGCCGGCAAGTTTCGCCAGGATCTGTACTATCGCCTCAACGTGATTCGTCTCGAGCTGCCGTCGCTCAGGGAGCGTCCCGAGGATGTGCCTCCGCTGGTCGAGCGCTTCATTTCCCAGTACGCCCGCGAGATGGGCAAGGAAGTCGTCGGCCTGACGCCCGACGCGCTGCGTGCGCTGACGCGCTACCCGTTTCCCGGCAACGTACGCGAGCTCGAAAATATCATCGAGCGCGCGGTCGCGCTCGCCGGTGCCCGCGTCATCGGCCTCGGTGATCTTCCGGAAGAGGTGAGCGGAAGTGCCGGAGGCACGACGGCGTCCCTGCTCGAGCTTCCGGCAGAAGGGTGTCAGCTCGACGAAGTGATGACGGAAGTGGAACGTCGCTTCGTCGTGACGGCGCTCGAGCGGACCGGAGGCGTGCGCAAGGCGGCCGCCAAGCTGCTCGGCATCAGCTTTCGGTCGCTACGCTACCGGCTCGAGAAGCACGCTCTCGACCCCGGCGACCGCGAGCGCGACGAGGACGACCTCGAAAGCAGCGACCGGGTGGATTGACCTCCTTTCGTGCTCGTCCCGGGACGAGACACGAGATCCGCGCTTCGCGGAGACGCGAAGGAGCGACCGGGCGGGGGGGATGAGGCAGCCGGCAGGGAGGCAACGTGGGCTCCTGTGCGCCTCCGGCCTTTCCCTACGGCGACCTTAGATAAGGCGGCCGAGGACCGCGGGCGTGATAGTATTGCGGGATGCCTCGCACGAAGGTCGACGTCCGGCGCGCTCACTCGGGGCGCGCAGGGTTCAGCATCGTGGAGCTGATGGTCGTCGTCGCGATAGTCGGGGTGCTCGCCGCGGTGGGAATTTCGCTGCTGCGCCAGTACGTCGTTTCGTCGAAGAGCGGCGAAGCGGTCACCGTGGTCCAGGCGATCCGTGCGGCGCAGGAGCGCTTCCGCGCCGAAAACCAGGTCTACCTCGACGTCTCTCGAGGCGATCTTACCCGCTACTATCCGACGGACGGCGAGCCCGGCAACGAGCGCTACAACTGGGAGCAGCCGGACCATGACGAGTACCCGGGTTGGCAGCGCCTGGCCGTACCCGTGACGATTCCCGTGCGCTTCGGCTATGCCACCGTCGCCGGCGGCGTCGGCGACGGCTTGCCGCTGCTCGCGACGGCGCGCGACGCGCCGTGGAACGCGGGCACCCGGGTCGTCGAGCCCTGGTACGTGATTCAGGCACGGGGCGATCCGGACGAGGACGGCACGTTCACCTTTTTGGTTGCAACCAGTTTTACCGGTGAGCTCTATCAGGAAGACGGTGATGTCGAAGCAGCCGAATAGTCGCGTCAAGCAGCGCGCTTGGAAGAAAAGCTCGAGTTCGCTCGCCGCCGTCCGGCGCGGCTACACGCTGGTCGAGCTGATGGCCGTCGTGGTGATCGTCGGTATCCTGGCGACGCTGGCGATTTTCTCGCTCCGCCGCTACGTGTTCGCGGCGCGCAGCAGCGAGGCGACGCAGATGATCGGTTCGATCAAGGTCGCGCAGGAAAACTACAAGGACGAGACCTTCCGCTACCGCAACGTCAGCGGCGACCTCGATACTTACTACCCGTCGGCGAGTCCAGGCAGTCACAAGACGGGTTGGGGCGATACGAGCACGCCCCTCGGTCAAAACTGGGCCGAGCTCGGCGTTTCGCCGAGCGGTCCGGTCGTCTTCGGTTACGCTTGCATCGCCGGCCAGGGAGGGGCGCCGGTGCCCGGGACGGCCCTGTCAGACGACATCGATTGGCCCGCGACGACCAGCCCCTGGTACGTCGTTCAGGCAGTAGCCGATCAGAACGACAACGACATTCTCGCCGTGTACGTGAGCTCGAGCTTTTCCGATCAGATCTTCTTCGAGAACGAAGACGAGTAGCGCGCTCTCGCCGTGCTAGGCTCCGCGGCGCCTCGAAGGGCTCTTCGGAGATGCGCTCCCTCACGCTGGTAGAAGCCGCGGCCCTGCTTGCCGTCGCCGGGTCCGTGGCCGCCGCCATGCTCCCGCCCTTTATCGCCAATCTGCACGCCTCGCGCCTCGCGGAGCCGATGGACGGCCTGACCCGCATCGCGACGCGCGCGACGGCGCTCGCCGCCGGCCGCACGGCGAGCCTCGCGTACCCGGCGAGCGTCGAGCTCACGCCCGGCACCGTGCCGCGCGGCGAGCCCGCGGCCGACCCGCCCGGCACCTGGGATCACCCGACCTGGCGCTTGCTCGGCTTTCGCTGGGACGTGCCGCACAATTTCAGCTTCGCTTTCGAGAGCGAGAACGGCCCGAGCGTGGCGCGTTTCAAGGCGACCGCCCACGGCGACCTCGATGGCGACGGCGTCGTCAGCACGTTCGTCGTCGAGGGTCATTCCCGCGACGGTTCGGAACCGGTGAGCTCGCCGCTGCGCATGTACCGTGAAATCGAATAGCGCCCGCCCGCCCGCCGTCGTTCGCTTCGGAACGGTTTTCGTCATCGCCGTCTCGGCGCTCGGAATGTTCCTGGCGCGCCGCGCGCTGGTGCGCGAGCTCCACGGCGTGCGCGTCAACGCGGACGTGTACGCCCTGCCGAGCCCCGAGCAGACGGTGGTCATGAGCCTCGGGTATCGCGCGGCGCTCGCGGACGTTCTCTACGGGCACGTGCTCGTTTCCTACGGTCTTCACTTTCAGGAGCGGCGGTTGTTCGAGTTCGTGGGCAACTACCTGGATACCATCAATGCGCTCGACCCCAAATTCAGAGCTCCTTATCGCTTCGCCGACACGCTGCTGACGCTGCAGCCGAGGTCGCCTCCGCTTTCACACTATCGAAAGGCGCGCGAAATTCTGGAGCGCGGGCTGCGCGAGCTGCCGGAGGACGCCGAGCTCTGGAACAGCGCGGGCCAGTTCATCGCGTACCTGGCGCGTGCGCGCCTGCCCACGCAGGAAGAGAAGCTCGAATGGGAGCGCCGCGGAGCGTTCATCATGGCGCGCGCTTGCGAACTTTACGCCGCGACGGACATTCAGGCGCACTGTCTCAC
>DASWGX010000506.1:0-5467 GCA_036393455.1 Polyangiaceae bacterium | reverse complement strand
TAATGGCCGTCGTCGCCCGCACGACTTCCAGCTCCTCGTGTTCCGGTGGATGGTCGATGACGATGTGGAACATGAAACGATCGAGCTGCGCTTCGGGCAATGGATATGTGCCTTCGAGCTCGATCGGGTTTTGCGTCGCGAACACATAGAACGGCTCGTCCAGCGTGTACGTGCGGCCCTGAATCGTGACGCGGTGCTCCTGCATCGCCTCGAGCAGCGCGCTCTGCGTCTTCGGCGTGGCGCGATTCACTTCGTCCGCCAGCACGATATTGGCGAAGATGGGGCCCTTGCGAAATTCGAACGCGTGCTGGCCGCCGGCGCTTTCGGAGATGACGGTGGTGCCGATGATGTCGGCCGGCATCAGGTCCGGAGTGAACTGAATGCGCGAGAAGTTCAGCCCCACGCACTCGGCCAGCGTGCGCACCAGCATCGTTTTTCCCAGCCCGGGAACGCCTTCGAGCAGAGCGTGCGAACCGGCCAGCACGCAGGTGAGCACGCCGTCGATGACGTCCCGGTAGCCGACGATGATGCGACCGATTTCTTCCCGAAGGCGGCCGATCTTCTGTTGAAATTCGGCGACCTCCTCTTTGGCTCGTTCGGCGTCGGTCATGCTCTCCTCTGATTCCGTCACTCGCGCGGTCGGATGAGCTGGAAGTACCGCTGCACGTAGAAACGGTATCCGGCCGGTACTTCGTCCCGTTCCAGCACTCTTTCGGCAACCGTGCGGTAGTCGGTGTAAACGTTGCGGTAGCCTCGTCCGACGAAGCCGCGCTCGGCTGCACCGTAGATGACTTCGGCGGAGGCGCTGCCTTCACCGGTGTCGGCCGCGACGGCGGTGACGTCCCGTGTCTGCCCCTCGAGCGAAGTCGCATCGCCCTTGACGTTCGGATCGTGGCCGGTACCGAAGTCCTTGCCGCCGGCAGGGCCCGAGCCCTGCTCGCCATCTTTGCCGCTGCCCTTTGCCTGGCCCGCGCCCGAGGACTGACCAGGGCCCGGCAGCGGCGTGCCCATGCCGCCAGGACCGAGGACCAGCGGGCCCTCGAGCGACTGGCCGGCACCGAGCGGCACCATCTTGCCCTGACCCTGAGCCTTTTGGTCCCCCTGGCCGGGCCGCGGCTGGCCGCCGCGCGCTCGCTCGGCGAAGCGCATCAACTGGCGCATGCGCTCTTGGCCGCCCTTGCCGCCCTGCCGCAGCACTTCGGAAAGCTGCTTCATGCGCTCCAAGAGCTCGCGCTTCTGCTCGTCGCTGAGTTGCTCGCGCGCCATGCGGTTCAAGTCTTGCGCGCCGCGCTCGAGGTGCTCCGCGCTTCGATTCATGTCCTCGGCGCCCATGTCCTGCATGAGCTGTTTCGCCGCTTCCGCGAGCTCCCTGTCGAGCTCGCTCAGCTCCTTTCGGGTGCGGTTCGCTCGATTGGTTTCCCGCTCGAGGCGCTCGAGCCGGCGTTCCAGCTCGCCGAGCTCGCGCTGCTCGGCCGGGCTGAGCTTCTTGCCGTCCTGCTTCTTCTTGAGCAGCTGGCGACGCTTGCGTTCGGCGCTCTCGCGCTCGCGTTCCAATCGCTCGGCGCGCCCCTCGCTGGTCTTGCTGGCTTTTTCGAGTGCCTTGCGCAACCGGTCGAGCTCTGCCCGCGTCGGCGGAGCATTTTTCTTCCGCAGGCGCTCTGCTAGCTCTTTCAGCGCCTGCTCGGCGTCCGCCAGCTGTTGCTGCTCGAGGGCCTCGCCCGCGGGCTTCGACAGATCGCTCTTTTTGAGCTCCTGCGCGAGCTCCGTCATGGCTTGCTCGAGCGCGGCGCGGTCGGCCTCCAGACTCTTCGAGAGCTCCTGCTCGAGCTTGGCGAGACGGCGGAACACCTCCGCGCGGTCGAGCCGCCGCTCGGCGACGTCCTCGAGCAGCTGATTGAAGCGGGCAACGCTCGCTTGAACCTCCGGATCCTTCACTTTGTCTGACAGCTCGTCAGCGAGATCACGAAAAAGCTCGACGTCGTCCGGAGCGAGCATCAGCGCGTTCCCCGCCGATGGCGCAGGCACGAGCCGCTCGACGCGGACCTCGAGCACGGCAATGAAAACGAGCGCTGCGCCGAGCGCCGCGCTGAGCCATAGCTCGCGCGGCAGCCGGAGCGGGACCGCACGGCGCGGCTTCGGCTTGGAGCGCTCGGCGAAAGCCACGCCATCCTCGATCGCTGCCTCGACCAGCGACGATCGCTCGCCCGGCGGCAAAGCGGCAAAGCTCAGCGCGTTGGTCACTCGGTCCTTCGCGTCGTGGCGCTGATCGAGTGCGAGCGAGCCTTCCCAGCGCGGCCGCCGCCCAAAAAACGCCGACAGGGCAGCGGCCACGGGCAGCGCGAGGAGCAAGGCGCCCGCGACAATCCACGCCGGGCCGAGCGTCGCTCGCGCCGCTTTGACGTACGTGATGCAGCCGAGCGCGTACAGGACGGGCAGCGGGAGAAGCCACGCGAACCGTCCGAGTCCCCGTTGGATCCGGAGCCGAAGCGCGCTGGCGCGCGCCATGCGCTCGAGCAATCTCAAGGTTTGAGGCAACGTCACTGCTTCCAGCCGACTCTCGTTGACGTATTCAACGCCTCAAAGTTCCGTGATCTTTCATCCTGGGAGCACGTCGAAGCGTCTCGACCGGTTCATTTAAGCACCTCGGGTCCCGAGCGGCAGCCGAAGAGGCGTGGACTCGGGCGCGCCCCGGTCCAAGAGCCGGCCGGTGCGAAATGGCGCGCGAGCGCCTCGCAAGCCGGAGCAAACTCGGGAGGTCGCCGCAACGGCGCGTGACGCGAGCCGGTTGACCCCGGAGAATACCCGATGAAAATAGCGCCTCCGCGCTTGGGAGCTTTTCAACAGATGGCCGATTCCGCAAAGCCGATTCTACTGGTGGCCGATGACGAACCCAGCACGCTCGCGCTCGTGGCCGGCCACCTGCGAACGCAGAGCTACATGGTGATCGAAGCCACCGACGGTGATCAGGCCTGGCAGCTTGCCACCGAACACTTGCCGAACCTCGTCGTGCTCGACGTGATGATGCCGGGCATGAGCGGCTGGGAAGTGTGCCGCAAGATCCGCGAGGCCGTGAGCCTGGCGCACACGGGCGTCATCATGTTGACCGGCATCGGGGAAAGCTTGAACGAGCTGACCTCACCGCTCTACGGGGCGGACGCCTACGTCGACAAGCCGTTCGAATTCTCGGAGCTCGATCGCCAGGTGCGCGCCGTCCTGGCGCGTCGCAAGGGCGGCGCGCTCGGCCGCCCTGCGCCGGAGCCTGAACAGGAGCCCGAAGCCGCACCCGAGTCCGAAGTGTCGGTCCGCACACCGAGGAAACGGCCGATCAGTGCGGCAACCAAGAAAACTCCAGCCAAAGCCGCCTCGGGCCAGAGCGCGGCGAGCACGGCAGCGACGAAGGCGCCCAACAAAGCGAAAAAACCGAGCAAAGCCCTTGCCGCGACGGCGCGCGCCGGCAAAGCGCGCAGCAAGAAAGCGGTGCCCGGGAAAGGGACAGCGAAGAAGCGACCGGTCAAGAAGCAACCGCCACAGAAGCAGCTGACGCGCAGCCAGCGCGCTCCTGGCGGGGCTACAAAGAAACGAGCGGCCAAAAAACAGGTCGCCAAAAAACAGACGTCCCGCGCCATCAGGCGACCTGCGCCAAGAAAAGCGGCCGCGAGCGTGGCCGTGCCCGGGAAGCGCACGACGAGATCCAAAGGGCGGGGCGCGGCAGGGCGGGTCAAAGCCGCGCGAAACAGCGCAAGCCCAAAACGGAAAACGGGACGAAAGGGCGTCGCGCCCACCGCCAGGGCCAAGCCGAAACGCGGTGGGAAGCGAGCTCGCTAGCCCCCGCGACGAAGAGCTTCCGCGAAGAAGAGTTCACGATCGAGGCGCCGCGCCCCAGACACGCGCGGCGAATGCGCACACGTCGCTCATGTGGTGAGCCCGGCGCGAAGCAGGCAGCGCCCCGAGCAGGCGTGCGCCGTAGCCGCGCCGCAGAACGCGGCGGTCGAGGAGCGCCACGATGCCGGTATCCTCCGCCGAGCGGACGAGGCGGCCGAAACCTTGTTTGAGGGCGATGGCGGCGGCGGGCACGCTGAGCTCCGCAAAGGGGCTCTTGCCCTCGGCTTCCAGCCGCGCGGCGCGAGCCTGAAGCAGCGGATCGCTCGGCACCGCGAACGGCACTTTTTCGAGCACGACCAGGCGGAGGGCGGACCCCGCGATGTCGACGCCCTCCCAGAAACCCATGGTGGCCACCAGCACGGCGCGACCGTCGGCGCGGAAGGCCGAAAGCAGCGCCGGTTTCGGCGCCTGGCCCTGCACGAACGAACGGCGCCCGTGCAAGCGCGGACTCAAGAGCCGGTGGAGCGCGCGCATCGACCGCAGTGACGTCGTCAAGACGAAGGCACCGCCGTGCGTCAGCTCGACGAGCTCCACGATGCGCCCGGCGGCCTTGTCCAGGAAGCTCGGGTCGTTCGGCTCGGGCAGATCTTCCGGCACGTAAAACAGCGTGTTCTGGGCGAAATCGAAGGGCGATTCGATGCGAAGCTCGTCCACGACGAAGTCGGCGCGATCGAGGCCCAGACGCGACCGCACGTAGCCGAAGCTGCTCCCGGCATCAGCGTCGAGCGCTCCCTGGTCGAGATCGCTCAGCGTAGCGCTCGTCATCACGACGCTGCCGACCCTTTCGAAGACGCGTTCGCGCAGCATCTCCGAGACGTCCACCGGCGAGGAGCTCAGCACGGCCTGGCCCGAGCCCTGCTCGAGCCAGGTGACGCGCCCCGGCCCTCCTTCCACGATCGTCGCCAGGGTATCCCTCAGCGTACGCGCGCGGCGTTCCGCAAGCTCGAGCGCTTCGCGCCCCGCCGGCGAGCCCGCCGCACCGGATGCCGGTCGCGCCGCTTCCGTCGCCGCGAGCGCCCCGACGGCTTCGAGCGCGGTGTCGAGGGCGTGCCACGCGCGCGCGACTTCACCGGTGAACACGTCGCGCTCGACGTTCACCCGGCCTTCCGCGTCGCCGAGACTGCGGCCGAGACAGCTCCAGAACCGCACGTTTTCGGCCAGAAGCTGCTGTAGCACCGCCTCACCGGAACTGGCCGTTCCGGACCCGGTCCTGCCACGGCGAAGCGCCACGGCGCGTCGCGTATCCTCGACGAAGCGATCGACCTTGCCGCGGCTCACTCGCACTCCGAAAAATTCGGTGGCGATGTCTTCGAGTTGATGGGCCTCGTCGAAGACGACCGCGTCGTAGTCCGGCAACACCCGTCCCGGGTGGGGACCGCGCAGCGCGAGATCCGCGAAGAACAGATGATGGTTCACGATAACGAGCCGCGCACGCTCCGCCTCTTGTCGCATGCGAGTGACGAAGCAACGCTCGTAGTACTCGCAGCTCGAGCCGATGCGGGTATCGCTGGAAGAACCGATACGCGCGCGCACCGGATGATCTTCCGCGAGGCCCGAAAGCTCCACCAGGTCGCCCGTTTCCGTT
>DASWGX010000505.1:0-4652 GCA_036393455.1 Polyangiaceae bacterium | reverse complement strand
GGCCGAGCTGCAGGAGCTCGGCGCTACGGACGTACGCCCCAGCCCGGCCACCGACTACCAGCTGGACCCGGAGCTGCTGGCCGTGCTCACCGAATACGAAGAGCACCGCCTGCGCGTCAACGTCGAGCAGAAGAAAAAACTCTATCGCATCCGCGTGCGTTTCGATCTCCTCACCATCGACAAGGCTCTCGAACAGCTCAAGGAAAGCATCAAGCGCTACGGCGAGATCATCACCTACCTTCCCACTGGTGAAACCGCGAACACGGAAGTGATCGAGCTCGATCTGATCCTGGCCTCGGACGAAGACCTTGCCGTGCTGATCGGCGCGCTCGGAGCCGAGAACGTGGTGATCGACGCCATTCCACGCCGGTCGCTGTCGCACCCCCCGACGGCGGGCGGTGAGCTCAGCCCCGCCGAAGCTTTCGTGAAGGCGCTTTCCAGCGCCGGCCCGAGCCCTCAGAGTATCGAGCGCAATCAGTCGTTGCGCGCCGTTACCCAGACGGTGCGGGTCGACATCCGCAAGCTCGATCGACTGATGAACAACGTAGGCGAGCTCGCGATCGTTCGCGGCTCGCTCGCGCGCATCGCGGAGCGGCTGCGCGGCGACGGGCAGCGGCGCACGGCCACCGAGCTGCTCAGACTGCATCGCAACTTCGACCGACGCCTGACGGAGATGCAGGATGGCATCCTCGAAGTGCGCATGGTGCCGCTGGGGCAACTGTTCGACCGCTTGTCGCGCGTCGTGCGGCAGATCGGGAGGGAGCTCGGCAAGGACACGAGGCTCGTCATCACCGGCGCCGAAACCGAGATCGACAAGCTCATCGTCGAAGAGCTGAGCGATCCGCTCATGCACATGATCCGCAACGCGATCGACCACGGGATCGAATCGCTGCGGGAACGGGAACGAGTCGGCAAACCGACCGCCGGCACGATCGCGCTGAACGCCTTTCAAAAGGGCAATCACGTCATGATCGAGGTGGAAGACGACGGTCGCGGCATCGACGAGAAGAAGCTCTTGGAACGCGCCGTCAGTTTGGGCAAGGTGGAGTCGAGCGAGGCTCGCGATCTCACGCGCGACGAGCTTTTCGCGCTGATGTTCTTGCCCGGTGTGAGCACGCGCACTTCGGCCGACGGCGTGAGCGGACGCGGCGTCGGCATGGACGTCGTCAAGACGAACATCAGCAAGCTCGGCGGCGTCATCGACGTCCACAGCGACTCCGGCATCGGCACCAAAATGACGATCACGTTGCCGATCACGCTCGCGATCGTCAGCGCTCTCTTGGTGGACGTCGCCGGCGAGACGTTCGCCGTTCCCCTCAGCACCGTTTCGGAGGCCATTTCCCTGGACGGCGTCGTCACGCGCGAGGTCGACAACCGGGAGATCATGACGTTGCGCGGCACTACGTTGCCGCTGTGCCGGCTCGAAAGGCTCTTTCGCTTCCAGAGCACGACGCCCGAGCGGCGGCGCTTCGTCGTCGTGGCAGCGCTCGGCAATCGCCGCCTGGGGCTCGTGGTCGACCACCTGATCGGCCAAGAGGACATCGTGATCAAGCCGCTCGGCGCGTCACTCGGCGGCGTGCGGGGCTTTTCCGGCGCCACGGAGCTCGGCGATCAGCGCGTCGGCCTGGTACTGGACGCGGCCGCGCTGATCGAAGAAATCCTGATGGCGGATTCCACTCACGCTCCGCTCAAGGCGCTGCATGGCTGACATCGTCACGGACCTGCCGACGACGAGCCCGCGCGCGGGCGAGCAGCACGTCATCCAGGAGTACCTGAAATTCAGCCTGGCCAGCGAATTCTACGGCTTCAAGCTCACCAACATTCGCGAGATCTTGAGCCTGCCTCCCATCACTCCGGTACCGCGCGCGCCGGAGGAGGTGGTCGGCGTATGCAGCGTGCGCGGGCTCTTGGTCACGGTGGTCGACCTCGGTCGCTTGCTGAAGCTCACGCCGCGACCGCTGGGGCGGCGCGCGAGGATCTTGCTCGCCGAAGCACGTTCCGGCGAGGTGCTCGGGCTCTTGGTCGACGAGGTGAGCCACGTGCTGCGACTGTCGACGGCGGAAGTCGAGTCGGCGAGCAGCGCGTTCGGCGGCGAGGTCCCAGAACATGTCGCGGGCGTCGCGAGACCGGAGGGACAGGTGATGATCCTCCTCGAGCTCGGCTCGCTGTTTTCGACCGAGTGACGAAGTGCGTCATGCAAGACCCCAAGCACCACACCGACCCGCGCAGGAGCCTGGTGGGCTTTCGCGTGGGCGACGTCGAGTACGCGGTACCCATCCAGTCGGTGAGAGAAATCGTGGCTCCGCTGCCCATCACCCCGCTGCCGCACGCGCCGCCCGCCGTGACCGGCGTGATCGATCACCGCGGGGAAGTCATCCCCATTGTCGACCTCAGGAAGCGCTTCGGGCTGCCGGCGGGCTCCGGCGCGCGGGGCAAGTGGATCCTGCTCGACGTGGAGGACCGCCGCATCGGGCTGGCGGTGGATTGCGTTACGGAAGTGTTCGGAACGGCGGGAGCAGAGCTCCGACCGGCTCCCGTGGTCGGCCACGGTGACGGGGAACGCGGCATCATGGCGGTGGCCCGCAATGGTGCCACGATGGTGTTCGTCCTAAACGTCCGAAGTTTCGAGGAGTTAACGGCCCCCGTGATCGGGTCGCTTCCAGGAACGGAGCGCGAAGCGCCATGACCATCCGTGACCTCGAGCAAGCGCTCGGCTCGGACGACCCCGAGGAGCGGCGTCGTGCGACCGCTCGTTTGAGCGACCACCCCGCCTCGCTCGGGGTGCCGCTGTTGATCGCCGCGCTCGGCGACGACGACTGGCGTGTTCGCAAGGAAGCGGCAGCCGTGGCCAAGAGCATGGCGCCGGCCCCCGAGCTCTTGAAAGAACTGGTGGAAGCCCTCGCGCTCGGCGACAACGTAGGCCTGCACAACGCGGCCGTCGAGGCACTCGCGGGCCATGGCGAGCAGGCGGTCGCGACGCTCGCTCAGGCCATCGACCGGCTCGACGTCGACGCGCGCAAGCTGGCCGCCGACGCGCTGGGACGCTGCGGCCTCGCTTCGGCGCTCGGGCCGCTCCGGGTCCTGGCCGAAGACGACGATCCCAATGTTCGCGCCGCCGGGATCGAAGGCATCGCCACGCTGGGGCTCACCTGTCCGGACGAATGCGTTCCCGCGCTCGAACACTACCTCGGGCAACCGGACCGTTTCGAAAAGCTCGTGGCGCTCGATGGTCTCAACCGGCTCGGAGTAACGGTGGCATGGTCGCGCTTGAAGCCGCTCTTGTCCGATCCCGTGCTCGAGCAATCGGTGATTCGCGCCGCAGGCAAGACGGGAGCGGCCGAGGCCTGCGAGCACCTCTGCCGCGCCCTTTCGCGTTCGCGCGCCGGCGCCTTCCGCGCCGCGCTCGAGAGCTTCGCGGAATTCCTGCAGAGCGGCGCCATGGCCCTGGAGCTCGGAAAAAAGACGCTGCCGCGGTTTGCGGCCGAGTGCGAGCCCAAGCTGCTCGACACGCTCGCGTCCGACGATGTCCTTCTCAGGCGCGTGGCGTTGATGGTGTCCCCGGCCCTCGCGTCCGAGCCCATCGTTCAGAGAGTGGTCGCGGCAATCTCGGACGACTCGCTGGCGCCGCTCGCCGCAGCGGCGCTGGAGACGGCCGGAAGCGCGGCCATCGGTCCACTGTCGCGCGCCGCCGAGCACGGCGACGAGCTCACACGCGCCCGCGCGGTAAGTCTGCTCGCGGCCCACACCACGGGACACGACGACGTCGCCGCTCGGGCGATTCGCCGCGCACTTTCGGATTCCTCCGAGGCGGTGCGGGTCGAGGCAGTACGCGCGCTGTCCACCGCGAACCCGGAAGCGGCGCTCCCGGAGCTCGTGCGGCGCCTCGAAAGCGCACACGGACCCAAGGAACGAAATGCCATCAGCGCCGCGCTGCCGTTGCTCGCCGAGCAGTATCCCGTCGCGGCGCGCGAGCTCGCTCGCGCCGCGACGCCTCAATCACCGAGTGCGCTCGCGGCGTGCGCCATCTTGTACGCACTGAAACGCGACGGGGAAGACGCGCTGGAAGACATTGCGTTCCTCTCCGCGGCGCTATCCAACGAAGATCCCACCGTCCGGCGCGCCGCTCTGGGCGCGCTCTCGGTGCTCGGCGGATCCGAAAGCCTCGAACCCGTCGCCTTCGCGCTCACCGACGAAGAATTGGAGGTGCGCACCGCCGCGGTGCGGGCGCTCGGACGCATCCGCTCGCGGGACGACGACGCGCCGGGCGTGGAACTCTTGCTCGAGCTCGTCGAGCAGCATTCGAGCCCGCCGCTCCTGCCCGCGGCGGTACGCGCTCTCGGGGAAACGCGCGATCGGCGCGCGCTCGACGCCCTTTGCAAGCTCGTGGTCGGCAGCGACGCCTCGACGGCGGTGGCCGCCGTGGAAGCGCTGGGCCGCTTCGACGGCGAGCGCGTGCTCGACTCGCTGCTTGAGGCCACGCGCCACGCGAGCCCCGAGGTCGTCAAGGCCAGTTTGCTCTTGCTCGGCGACCGCCGGGACGCACGCGTCGCAGCCCACGTCGGAGCGTGCCTGGACCACGAGGCCTGGGACGTTCGACGTCTGGCCGCCGACCTGCTCGGTCGCCTCGGCGAACACAGCCAGGACCTGTTGCG
>DASWGX010000504.1:0-3403 GCA_036393455.1 Polyangiaceae bacterium | reverse complement strand
GGCCCGAGCACTCGCATCCCCCGCTCGTGATCATGCTGACGCTCACCCAGCTCGCCGCGGGCGCGTTCGTGTTGCGCTGGGCGCTCGAGAGGCTCGCGGGCAATTCCCCCGGCGAGCCGCTGGCGCAGGCCGCGTTTGCCGGCGCCTGTGCCGCGCTCGCGCTCGGCGCGAGCGTCTTTCATCTCGGCAGACCGTTGCTTGCCTGGCGAGCGTTCGTAGGCTTGCGCACGTCGTGGTTGAGCCGCGAGGCCGTCGCCTTCGGTATCTTCGCGGGGCTCGCCATGCTCCACGGCGCGTTCGTCGCGGCCGAACACTGGCCCGTCCTCGCATTGCCGGCAACTGCCGCCCGCTTCGCACCACATCTCGAGAGCGTCGCGGCGCTGGCGGGCGCTCTGGGCGTGTTCTCGTCGGTGATGGTTTACGTCGCGACGCGGCGCGAGCAATGGTCCGGCACGCGGACTGGCATCAAGTTTTTGGGTACGTCGATCATTCTCGGCGCGGCCTCGGTGTTCGGCGTATCGGTCCTGACCGTCCCGGAGAGCTCGCTCGGACGCGTGAACGGCGCGCTGCTTTTTCTCGTGCTCTCGTCGAGCCTCGTCAAGGGCGCTTTCGAGGTCGCCGAGCTCACGCACGCGCGGGAGGCGCGCCATTCGCCGCTCAAGCGCATGGCGTGCCTGATGCTGGGCGAGCTCCGCAATGTCACGCTGTTTCGCTTCTGCGCCGGCATCGTCGGCGGCGTGCTTTTGCCGTGGGCGGCGCTGTCCGGCACGTTCGCTTCAGGGTCCCTCCGGGCTCCAGCCGCCGCCATGCTGGTCCTGCTCATCGCCGGCGAGCTCGCCGAGCGCTACTTATTCTTCAGCGCGGCGCCGTCATCGCGCATGCCGGGCAGCCTCAAGTGAACGCGCTCGGACGGTTGGGCAAGGCCGGCCGCGATCTCCTGGTGCGTCGCGAGGGGCCGCTCACACGCGAGCTCTTGCTCGAACCGGGCAAGTTCGGACTCGGGCGCATGCCGCGGCGTCTCGACCACGACGCCGCCGCGACGCTGGTGTGCGGCTTCTGCTCGACGGGCTGCGGCCTCGACGTCCTCCTGAAGGACGGCGCGGCCGTGGGGCTCGTGCCGTCGCGCGACTACCCGGTCAATCTGGGGACGGCGTGTCCCAAGGGCTGGGAAGCGCTCGCGCCGCTCCAAGGCCCGGGCCGGGGAACGACGCCCCTCGTTCGCAACGGCGGTAAGCGCGTGGCCGCGACGTGGGAGGAAGCGCTCGGGCACATGGTCGAGCGGTTCAAGGCGATTCAGACCAAATACGGTCACGGGGCCGTCGCCTGGCTCGGGACCGGACAGATGCCCACCGAAGAGCTCGCGTTTCTCGGAGCCCTCGGGAAGTTCGGCATGGGTATGGTGCACGGCGACGGCAACACGCGCCAGTGCATGGCGACGTCCGCCGTGGCGTACAAGCAGTCCTTCGGTTTCGACGCGCCTCCATTCACCTATCAGGACTTCGAGGAGTCCGACGTGATCGTGCTCGTAGGCTCGAACTTGTGCATCGCCCATCCGATCATGTGGGAGCGTATTTGCAGAAACCGCCACGACCCAAGCGTCGTGGTGGTCGACCCGCGCAAGACCGAGACGGCGATGGCGGCGCGCCACCACTACCAGTTGCGGCCGAAAAGCGACCTTACGTTTCTCTACGCGCTCGCGAACGTCCTGATCCAGCGCGGCTTCATCGATCGGCAGTACGTCGATGCGCACACCAGCGGGTTTTCGGAGTTTGCCGCGCACGTCGCTCGCCGTTCGCTCGAGGAAGCGGCTCATGAAACCGGCATCGCGCCCGAGCGCGTGGAAGAGCTCGCCCGTCTGATCCACGCCGGCAAGCGCGTCAGCTTCTGGTGGACGATGGGTGTGAACCAGAGCCACGAAGGCACGCGGACGGCTCAGGCCATCATCGCGCTGTCGTTGATGACGGGAAACATCGGAAGGCCCGGAACCGGGGCAAACTCCGTTACCGGTCAGTGCAACGCGATGGGGTCCCGCATCTTCAGCAACACGACGAACCTTTTCGGCGGCCGCGATTTCGCGAGCGCCGCGGATCGACGCGAGGTCGCCGAGATCCTCGGCTTGAACGAGGCGTTGATTCCGGACAGTCCGAGTCTGGCCTACGATCAGATTCTGGAGCAGGTGCTGGCGGGTAAGATCCGGGGTCTCTGGGTGATCGCCACGAACCCCGCCCACTCCTGGATCAATCAGTCTTATCTGCACGACGTCCTGAGCCGGCTCGACTGTCTGGTCGTGCAGGACATGTACGCCGACACGGAAACCGCACAGCTCGCCGACGTCTTTTTGCCGGCAGCGGGCTGGGGAGAAAAGGAAGGAACGTTCATCAATTCGGAACGCCGCATAGGGCTCGTCCACAAGGTGAGCCGCGCTCCGGGCCTGGCATTGTCCGACTTCCGCATCTTTCAGCTCGTTGCGGGCGCGTGGGGCGTTGGCCACCGCTTCGAAGCGTGGTCGAGCCCCGAGAGCGTCTTCGAGATTCTCAAGCGGCTGAGCCGGGGCCGGCCCTGCGACATCACCGGCATCGACAGCTACGCGATGCTCGCCGAGCGCGGCGGGGTCCAGTGGCCCTTTCCGGAGGGTGCGACGCTCGATTCGAACCAGCGACGCCTGTTCGAGGACGGCTGTTTCTTCACCGCCGACGGCAAGGCTCGCTTCTTCTTCGCGGACCCGAGGCCCATGCCGGAGCCCGTCAACGAGCGGTTTCCCTTCGTCCTCTTGACCGGGCGCGGCAGCTCGAGTCAGTGGCACACCCAGACGCGCACACGCTGCTCGAGCGTGCTGAGACGTCTCTCCGCGAGCGAGCTCTACGTGGAAGTGTCCCCCGTGGACGCGCGCAGGCTCGGCATCGCCCCGGAGGAGGAAGTCGTGGTCACCTCGCAGCGCGCCACGGTGCACGCGCGGGCCTTCATCACGCACTCGGTCAAGCCGGGGCAGGTCTTCATGCCGATGCACTACCCCGAGATGAACCGGCTTACATTCGCAGCCTTCGACCCCTACTCGCGGCAGCCGTCGTACAAAGCGTGTGCGGTGCGCCTGAGCCGCGTCGCGAGCCGTCCGGGCTAGGCGCCATTTCCAGCGCGGCGCTTTTTGCCGACGGGTGCGCTCGCGAGAGGGAACCGGGGCAGCCGGAAACGAGCCGCTTGGGAATAGGCGCTCAGCAGCGCCGGCGCCTGGAGAAAACTGGCGCCCGGGGGCGGCCGCCTAGGCTCGCGAGTCGAAGTGTGTCAGCCTTCTGGAGCTTGTCATGGCACTAGGCTCCGGCGAGATCATCGACGGCAAGTACCGAATCCTCAGAATTCTGGGCGAAGGCGGTATGGGCGCCGTCTACGAGGGCGAAAACCTCCGTAT
>DASWGX010000503.1:0-14152 GCA_036393455.1 Polyangiaceae bacterium | reverse complement strand
GGGTTTGCTTGCCCCGCCGCGCACGTCGTGCTCCGTCGCGGGTTTTCGCGACGCCGCGGGACGCCTCGGCAACTGGCGCTTGCCACGCGGCGTTTCGACCCGGGCGCCCTGCCGGCCCTTTTTGCGGTCCGTCTTCCTTTGCGTCACGCCGGCGTCTCCGAGAGCAGCTCTACGTCGCGCAAGTGTTGTGCGCTAGCGTAATCAATCACGGCTTCGCGCGTCGTGTGGATGGACGTAAACCCGAGCTGCTTTTGCGCTCGCTCCGTGTCCGTGACACATGCGTACTTGAGGTAGTCCACGAACGTAGAGGGGAGTGTCGACGCGTGCGTGGCCCAGAGCACACTCGCCAGCGACCTCGTCGCCGACCCGATCAGCGGCAGCCGCACGCGCCCGACCAGCTTGACCACCTTGCTGAGCGGCAACACGCCTTCGCCAGCGACGTTGAAGACGCCGGCGATGTCGCGATCGACGGCCAGCTTGAACGCGGCTACGGCGTCCGCTTCGTGAACGAACTGCAGCAACGGATCGAAACCGAGCACCGTGGGCACGACGCGGAGGCTGAGATAGTGCGTCAAGTAGCTGTCTACCGTCGGACCGAGGATCGGCGCCAGGCGCAGCACGGTCACGAGTCGGCCGCTTCCGGGCGTGCCGAAGCGCTGCGCCTCTCTTTCGGCCTCGATCTTGTCCCAGAAGAAAGCCTCGTCGCGGCGGGCGCGGAGCGGATGACCTTCCGTCAAATGATTCGGGTTGGTCGGGTGGGCGCCGTAGAGCAGCGTCATGCTTTGCATGATCACGCGGCGCACTTCGGCACGCCGGCACGCGTTGAACACGTGCATCGTCCCGACGCTCTCGAGCTCGTGCGCGTAGGTCGGCGAATGGGCGGGGCGGGATAGGAAGGCGAGGTGAACGACGGTGTCGACGCGCTCGGTCGAGAACACCTCTTCCAGACGTCGCTGGGCGCTCTGCAGCGTCAAATCGGCATCGTAGTGGCGCGTCTTTTCGCCCGCGGTGGCAGGCTCTTCGACGTCGAGGCTCACGATGCGACCGACGCGAAAGTCGTCTTCGAGGATGCCGATGACGTGACGGCCGAGAAAGGTGGCGGAGCCGGTGATCGCGACGACGCGGGAGGTCGTTGCGAGGCCAGTTTTCGGCCGGAAGCTCGCGAGTGTGCTCACGCCGGGGACCGTAGTCGAAGGCACCAGGGGGGGTGCAAGGGGTTGCCGCGGAGCATCGCAGAGTGCGCGTAAATCGGGGCAACCTGGCACGGCCGCAGGTCCACGTCGCATGCCGGCCTGGCGAAAGGCGCGAGGGCGCGGAGACGCCTCGGCTGGCCGCAAGCACGAAGGATGCCGCGCGAATGGTGTGCAGGGTGCAAGTGGTGTGCAGGGTACGAGAGCAGGGGTACGATAACCGTGACTTGTCACCTACTCCTTGTCACCTGGCTCGCAGCCGCCTGCTGCTTCGCGGGGGCTGAAAGAGTCGCCGCTGGGACGAGGAGTGAAGCTGCGCTATTCTGACTAGTTGCGATGCAAGGCATCAGCGCAGGCAAAGCGCGACTCGGTCCCTACATCCTGCGCGAGCGCCTCGGCGTCGGCGGCATGGCCGAGGTGTTCGCGGCCGACCGCGTCGGCCCGCACGGCTTTTCCAAGCGCGTTGCGATCAAGCGCATCTTGCCACAGCTCGCGCGCGACATGCGCTTCGTGGCGATGTTCTGCGACGAAGCGCGCATCAGTGCCGCGCTGTGCCATCCCAACATCGTTCAGGTGATGGACTTCGGCGATTGTGACGGCGACCTGTTCATGGCCATGGAGTTCGTGGACGGCGTGTCGGCCGCTCGGCTGCTGCGGGCGGTGGCGGCGCGCAAGCGCGAGGTGCCGCTGGACGTCGCGCTGTACGTCATCTGCGAGGTTCTGCGCGCGTTGAGCTATGCGCACGAGGCATGCGACGCCGACGGCTCTCCGCTCGGCATCGTGCACCGCGACGTCTCGCCCGGCAACGTGCTGCTCGGGCGACGCGGGGAGGTCAAGCTCACGGACTTCGGCATCGTCAGAAGCGCCTTCGTCGATCGACGTACCTACCCGGGCGAGCTGAAGGGCAAGATGGGGTACATGTCGCCCGAGCAAGTGCTCGGCCGCGACGTGGACGCACGCAGCGATCTCTTCACCGTGGGAATCATCCTGGCGGAGCTCCTGCTGGCGCGGCCGTTGTTTCGCGGCCGGGACGAGATGGAGATCCTCACTTGTATTCACCGTGCAGATCTCAAGGGGCTCGACCGCATGCGGCGCTCCGTTCCGGCGGAGCTCGACGCCGTTTTACGCCGCGTGCTCGCGCGCGACGTTTCTGCGCGCTTCGACTCCGCACGCGACTTCTTGTTGGCGCTCGAGGCGGTCGCCGGAGCGGAGCACCTCGATCTGCGCCAACGCGGGCTCGCCCGCTTCGTGTCGGATCTCGGCATCTTGCCGGAGCGTTCGAAACAAGCGAGCGGCGTGGTGCGGATGCCCGCAGACTCGACTCCGCGGGAATCGACCACGCGGCGGCGCAAGGCCGCGGCCGAGCGCGGCGTCACGCCGGTGCCGCTCCCGGAGACGCCGGCGCGCTTGCGCAAGTTGGAGCTCTTGCAGCACGGCGACGGCGCTGGCCGCGTCGAGGTCGCGGAGCTTGCGCGCTTGGTCGGGCTCGGCCTCGCGGGAAGTGGCGCGACCGTTCAGGTCGAAGACGGCGCGACACCGGTTCCCGTCGCCGAGCTGGTCACGGCGGCGCAGCGCGACGCTTACCGCTTCGGCGAAGCACTCGAGGGTCTGTCGCCGTTCTCTCGCTTCGACCTGCCGACGCTGCTCTATCGGCTGGCGCTGGACGGAGAAACCGGGCTTCTGGTCGCCCGCCAGCCTCCACTCGAACGGCGCGTGTACTTCGCGAGCGGCGTGCCCGTCTTCGCCACCTCGAATCTCGGCGCGGAGCTCCTCGGCGCGCGCCTGGTCGCGGGGGGAGTCGTCGACGCCGGGAGCATCGAACGCGCCGTCGCCGTTGGCGTCGACCGGCGCCGGCACCTGGGGGAAATCCTGCTTTCGTATGGCTTTCTGCGTCCCTCGCTGCTGCTGCGAGCCCTGATCGAACAACTCGAAGAGCGGTACTTCGGGCTCGGGTCGATGCCGGGCGGTGAGCTCGTCTTCGTGCCTGGCCGGATGCCGGGCGAGCACCTTCCTCGCCAGCCGCAGGAAGGCCTCGCCTTCGTGACGCGCTTGATCCGCGCCTCTTTCCACGCCGGCGAGCTCCGGGCTTTCTTCGAAGCGTGCGGCGGAGAGCGCTTGGGTTCCGGGCCGGGCTGTTTCGTGGACCCCATGCGGCTAGGGTTGACGCAAGCGGAACGCCGCGCGCTCGAACTGTCGACGTTCGCGAGGCGATGGACCGACGTGGTCGCCGATCTCGAGGCGGAACGCCTTGCGAACCGCGAGGAAACTTTGACCGCCTTGTTCGTCGGTCTGTCGCTCGGCATCCTGACGCTCGAGGGTTGGCGGCCGCAGGTCGCGCGGCGCGCCGGCTCGCCCCAGTAGACGCGCTCGGCGCGGCCGCTCAAAGCATCAGTCGATAGACTGGATAGGGGTCGAAGTCGTGAACGCGCTCGAAGCCGAGCCGGTCGAAAACCGGCGCGGCGCCGGTCCAGAGCTCCGCCGCGTGAGCAAATCCGGCGCCGCGCGGAAAGGCCTCGATAGCGCGAGCGCCGAGCGCTCGCGCGTGCGCGATGCCGCCCCGCACCAGGGCTACCGAGACGGCTCGGCGCCGCCAAGCTTCATCCACGAGCAAGCAGCCGATGGTCCACACGTCCTCACGAGAGCCGCCGAAGCAAGCGAGGCCGCGGTAGAGACGTTGTCCGTAGAGCTTGGGCAGCGCTGGAGCCGGACAGAGCTTCATCCACCCGACCACGAGCGTCGAGTCGTCCGCGCTGCTTCGCGCCGTGGCGATCATGCCGTGGGCTTGCGCACTCCCCGCGCCGAGCGCGGTTTCGAGCTCGCCGCGGCTTTGCTCCGGCCTGAGCGCGCAACGCTCGAGCCACTCGTTTTTGTCGCCTTCGAAGTGCCAATAGCGGCAGAAGCAAGGGCAGCCGCTGCGCTCGAACAGGGCGGAGAGTCCTCGAACGCGGGAAGCTTCGACGCTTTCGACGGCGACGTCCGCGCTCGACCTCATGCGACGATGCGGTGCGCGTCGGGCGCTCGCGGCGGATACTCGGCCTCGAGCGCCGCGGCCAACGTGAAGATGCGTGCTTCCTCGAACGCCGGAGCCAACAGCTGGAGCCCGATCGGCAGCTCCGGACGGTCGCCTTTGCCGGGAGTGGTCCCGCACGGAACGCTGATGGCGGCGATGCCGGCGAGACTGGCGGGCAGCGTGTAGGCGTCGGCAAGATAGAGTGAGAGAGGATCTTCGACGTGCTCGCCGAGCTTGAAGGCCGGCGTCGGCGAGGTGGGCGTCGCGATGACGTCGACGTCGGCGAAGGCAGCGGCGAAGTCTCGCACGATCAGCGTGCGTACTTTTTGCGCTTTCAAGTAGTACGCGTCGTAGTAGCCGGCGCTCAACACGTAGGTGCCGAGCAAGATGCGACGCTTGACTTCCGCTCCGAACCCCGCGTCGCGCGTCGAACCGTACATGCGCGACAGATCGGCGGATGGAGGCTCGACGCGCAAACCGAAGCGCACGCCGTCGAAGCGCGCAAGATTGCTGGAGGCTTCGGCGGTCGCCAGGACGTAATAGGTAGCGACGCCGTAGCGCGTGTGCGGCAACGAGACGGGGCGAACGCTGCAACCTTGCGTTTCCAGCCGCGCGATGGCTCGCCGCACCCCTGCTGCGATGTCGGGGTCCAACCCCTCGCCGAAATACTCGTCGGGCACTCCGATACGCATTCCGCCCGGATCGCGATCACACGCGGCGCGATAGTCCGCGACATGGCGCTTCGCGCTCGTGGAGTCGCGCGGATCGAAGCCGGCAATCGCGGCGAGCAGCAAGGCCGCGCCGCGCACGTCCCGAGCCATCGGCCCCAACTGATCGAGGCTCGACGCGAAAGCGACGAGTCCATAGCGCGACACTCTTCCGTAGCTCGGCTTCACTCCTACGATGCCGGTGAAGGCGGCGGGCTGTCGGATCGAGCCGCCCGTATCGCTGCCGATGGCGAGCGGGGCGAGCCCGGCTGCCACGGCGACGGCACTGCCGCCGCTCGAGCCGCCCGGCACGCGCGACGCATCCCAGGGGTTTCGCGCCGGGCCGAAAGCACTGTTTTCGTTCGACGAGCCCATGGCAAACTCGTCCATGTTCGTCTTGCCGATGATGACCGCGTCGGCGCGTCGAAGCTTCTGCACTACGCTGGCGTCGTAGGGCGAAAGCCAACCTTGGCCGTTCTGAGCGCGCACTAGAATCTTCGAGCCACACGTAGTCGGCGCGTCACTGGTGCAGAGGGCGTCCTTGACGGCTACCGGTACTCCCGCCAAGAGTCCGAGCGCTTCGCCGCGAGCGCGCCGAGCATCGAGCTCGCGAGCGCTTTCGAGCGCGGTGCGCGAGCTCACATGGAGGAAGGCGTTCAACGACCGTGTCGACTCGATGGCGCGGAGGCTCGCTCGTGTGACTTTTTCGGCCGACAGCCGCCCCGACCGGACTCCGTCGGCGATCTCTTCGGCCGAGAAACGCAGCGTCTCACTCATGATTCGTCGATGAACGTTGGCACGGCGAAGCCGCCGCCGCCGGCACGCGGAGCTTGTTCGAGCACGACGTCGCGCTCGAGCTCGCCGCTCACGGCGTCGGCCCGGAGCGGCAGCTCCGTCACCGCAACGTGTGCCGTAGGCTCGACCGAATCGGTCTCGATCTCGTTCAAGAGATCCATGTACTCGAGGATCGCCGCGAGCTCGCGCATCAGTGCCGGGACTTCCTCCGGTTCTAGGCTGACGCGCGCCAGGCGCGCGATGTGGAGGACGTCGTTCCGTTCTATGGTCATGGCGATTCCCGAAATCAGCGGCAGCCTACCAGGGTATCGCGGCGCTACGAGAGCGAAACACAGAGCGCGCGCCGGCGGCGGAGTCGGTCGTGCGCGAAGCGAAACCGAAACCCGCTCCGGGCAAAAGACGTGCTATGGGCCCCGCCAGCATGGACGACCATTCCACGCGAGAACCCTCGTGGGTCGAGCGCGGCCGCCACCGCAGCGACCGCCCGCCGCCCGAAACCTGGGAACCGGCGCGGCGCGCGGTGCTCGCCCTGGTGCGACCGCTGGAGAGCTTTCTCAAGATCCAGGCTTCGAGCGGGATCCTCTTGATGATCGCCGCAGTCGTTGCGATGGCTTGGGCGAACTCGCCATGGTCGGAGAGCTATCATCATCTCTGGCATACGCCCATCCAGGTGGGTTTCGGGGACTACCGCTTTCAGCAGAGTCTGCATTTCGTCATCAACGACGTCTTGATGGTGGTGTTCTTCTTCGTGGTCGGTCTCGAGATACGTCGCGAGATGCACGAAGGCGAGCTCAGCGAGCTCAAGCGCGCGGCGCTTCCCGTCGCGGCGGCGATAGGCGGCATGCTCGTGCCCGCCGCGATCTACGCGGCCTTCAATTACGGGTCCCCGACGAGCCACGGCTGGGGCGTGCCGATGGCGACCGATATCGCGTTCGCCGTCGGAGTGCTCGCGCTGCTCGGCCCCCGCGTACCCGCGGCGCTTCGGGTACTGCTGCTCGCCCTGGCCATCATCGACGACATCGGGGCGATCTTGGTGATTGCGCTCTTTTATTCGAGCGGCGTCGAATGGACCGGTCTGGTCACTGCGGCCGTGGGGTGGCTCGGAGTGATCGTGCTCCAGCGCGTGGGCACGCGCCGGCCCGTGATCTACGTGGTTCCGGGCTTCGTCGTCTGGGTGGGTATCCTGGCCGCGGGCGTTCACCCGACTATCGCCGGAGTGATCATCGGCCTGCTCACTCCCGCTCGCCCCTGGTTCGGAGAAGAAGGCTTTCTGGTGCGCGCGCGCGACGCCATCGAAGACTTCGAGAGTCACGCGAAAAGCCCGCACGCCAACTCGCATCATTTGTTGGAGCCGCTCTCGCGCCTGGACGAAGCCCGCCGTGAAGCCGTGGCGCCCGTGGTCCGGCTGGAGTCGGCCCTGAACCCCTGGGTCGCCTACGGCATCATGCCGCTCTTCGCGCTCGCGAACGCCGGCGTTACCGTCACCGCCGTGGACGTCTCGGGCGCCGCGTCCGCTTCGATCGCTTTCGGTGTCGCCCTTGGCTTGATCTTGGGAAAGCCGCTCGGCATCGTGCTCGTCAGCATGCTCGCGGTCCGCCTCGGGCTCTGCGCGCTGCCGCGGGGAGTCGACGCCAAGGGGTTCGTAGTCGTCGGTTGCGTGGCAGGCATCGGTTTCACGATGGCTCTCTTCATCGCGCAGCTGGCCTTCCGGAATCCGCTCTACCTGAGCGTGGCAAAGATCAGCGTGTTGGTCGGGTCGCTCATCGCCGGGGTCTTGGGGCTCGTCGTGGGCCTCGTGCTGCTGAAAAGCCGCGCGACGGTGGGTGTCGCGCTGAGCGCCGACGACGCCGAACGCTCCACCGACCTTTGACGGCGATTGGGCCCGTCAGGGCCGCTCCCCGGACGTCAACTTGATTGATGATCGTGCCTGCGCCCCTCGGCCTTCGTCCCCCCAGCCCAACTCCTCCTTCCCGGGCCGCGCCTACGCAGCGGCCCCCTCAACCGATCGAGATTCGGGAGATCGGCGGCCTCGACGCATCGGCGCATCCTCGATATGCTGCTCGCGCCGCTGACTGGGAACCATCGCCGGGCAGGGGTAGGCATCGAGATGACCGTTCAGCGAGAGTTCGCCGACGGAGACGTGATCCCCGGGACGCGTTACCGCGTCCTGTCCTTGGTCGGGGTGGGCGGCATGGGAACGGTCTACGAGGTCGAGCACACGGAGCTCGGCAAGCGGTTCATGGTCAAGGCCTTGCAACGGCACTTGGCGCTCCGGGCAGATCTCACGCAGCGGCTGCGCAACGAGTGGCGCGCGCTCGGGCGTCTGGAGCATGCCAACATCGTCACCGTGACCGACGCCGGCGCCTCGGAGAACGGGGTGCTCTTCTACGTGATGGAGCGTCTCGACGGCGAAACTCTGAGCAGTCGCTTGCGCAAGCACGGAGCTCTGTCGTTCACGCAGGCGCTCGAAGTGGCGCAAGGCCTGCTCAGCGCACTCGGCGCAGCGCACGCAATCGGTATCGTGCACCGCGACATCAAGCCGTCGAACGTGTTTCTACCGGCAGGCGGCGGCGTGAAGCTGCTCGACTTCGGCATTGCCAAGATCCAAGACGCGCAGAACGACGCCATCACCGGGCGCGGCTACGCGATGGGCACCCCGCGCTATATGTCGCCGGAGCAAGTGCGCGGCGATTCGGTGGACGGGCGCACCGACCTCTACGCGGTCGGGCTCGTGCTCTTCGAGATGTTGACGGGGCACTCGGTTTTTTCCAGCCACGAGGGTACGGATCAAGTGCTCTTGGCGCAGCTCACGCTCGAACCGCCGCGCCTGGAGACGCTCGTCGACGTGCCCGCGGCGCTGGACGACCTCGTGGCTCGCTTGCTCGACAAGGATCCGCGGCGCCGGCCCGAGACGGCTCGCGTCGTCCTGCGCGAGCTCGTGCGTATTCGGCCGCCCTCCCCAAAGCTGCCCGCGTCGGGTGACGGCTCTCGGGCCACGCTGACGCAAGCCCCGGCGACCGAGCCCTTGCTCAGCGGGCCGAGTGGAACGGCCGTGCTCCGGCCTCCGCGGCCCGAACCGCGAGCAGCGGCAGAAGCCGGCCGCGCGAAAACCTCGGCGCCCGTGAGTCTCGAGGACGCCGGGGCGGCGGCGCTTTCCGGAACGCCGTCGACCGTTCCGTCATCGACGCCGTCCACGGCGCCGCCGGTCGAACCTCCAGCGATACCGTTTACTCCGGAGACTCGAGCCGAAGCGCTCCAGGTCGACGGCGCGCAGAGCCGAACCACGACCGCGGTTACCGATCCGCCAACATCCCCGGAGGGAGACGGCTCCGCGGACGACGCGAGCCGAACCCCTGCGCGTGCGCTCTTTGCCCCCGAGGCCGCGACCCGCACGGCGCTGCCGGCTCAGCGGCTCGCGGACAGCGCCGGGGCCTTGACGCCGCCGCCCATCGAGCAAGCGCCGCGGACGCGTATCGCGCCGCGCCGCGGGGTCGGCATCATGCTGACCGTCGGCGGCATCTTGGCGGCGTTCGGTCTCTGCGCCGCCCTGGTGGCGGCGTACCGGCGCTCGGCTGTGGGACCGGCAGCGGTCGAGGGCATTTCGCCGGCGGAAGCCGAAGCGCTGCTGGCCGGCAAGGCGCGGCAGAAGGCGGGTCTCCCGCGGGCGTCGGTGGCCGGCCCGTCCGTGGTGCGCGCCCCGAAGCGTTCCCCTTCCGCGGCGAGCGCGGAGACGCCTGGCGATGTCCCACACGGCGCCGGCGCGCCGTCCGCGGCGCCAACGGGGAGCCCGAGTCAAAGTGCCTCGCCGGCGCCTGCTTCAGGCCCCAAGCCTGCGGCGGCAAAACCGGCGGCCCGTCGCGACGAGGCCGAGGACGCGCCGGCGGCTGCCGCCCCCAAGTTGCCCACCTCCGGGCTCTGAGCGGCGGTTCGAAAGTGGCTTCCCCGCTTGTCCACGCGGCCCCGATGCCGTAAACAAGCGCCCCCGGACGTTCCGGGCAAGAAACCACACGTCTCGACGCGCGAACTACCGGGTCCGGTGCCCCCAAGGGGTTGGTCCGGAGCGAGACGGAGGAATTAACCGAAAGGAGCAGCGCCTCATGAATGAAGAATTGAATGCGGCGGAGCCGTCTCAGACGGCTCTGGCCGACAGTACCGCCAATGACTTGGGTAACTCCGCGTCCCTGGGCTCGCAGAAGACGCTGCGCGACCCGGAGGACCCGCTTTCGGTGCGGGAGCTGTTCGAATCCGGCGTGCACTTCGGGCACCAGACGAAGCGCTGGAACCCCAAGATGCGTCAATACATCTACGGCGCGCGCGGTGGTGTACACATCGTCGACCTCGATCAGACTGCGCGCCTGTTCAAGCGCGCGTTCGATTTCGTGAGCCAGACGGTAGCGCGCGGTGGTTCCGTGCTGTTCGTTGGAACGAAACGCCAGGCGCAGGACATCGTGCAGGAAGAGGCGCGCCGCGTCGGGATGTACTACGTGACGAACCGGTGGCTCGGCGGAACGCTGACCAACTTCCGCACCATGAAGAGCGGGCTCGAGCGACTGCGCAATCTCGAGCGCATGCGCGAGGACGGTACCTACCAGCAGATCCCGAAGAAGGAGACCGTGCAGCTCGACAAGGAGCGGGCTCGCCTAGAAAAGTACATTGGCGGTCTGCGTGGCATGGGCTCGTTGCCGCAGGTGGTCTTCATCATTGATCCGGATCAGGAGTCCATTGCCGTCAACGAGGCGCGTAAGCTCAAGATTCCGATCGTCGCGATAACGGACACGAATTGTGACCCGGACCTCGTCGACTTCGTCATTCCCGGCAACGACGACGCGATTCGTTCGGTCCGGCTGATTACCGGCGCCGTGGCGGACGCGTGCGCCTGGGGCATGGCGCGCCGTCGCGACCACCTGCAAAACCGAGAGCGTTCCGAGGCGGTTTCCGGTCGTGGCGGCGGTCCGGAAGCGACGGTCATCTACCGCGGCGGCCGCCCTGCCGAACAGAACCCGTAGGTTCTTCTTCCAGCATCGAGGCAAGTTTCAATGGCACAAGTCGACATGCAGCGAGTCAAGGAGCTTCGGGACAGAACCCAGGCAGGTTTGAACGACTGCCGCAGCGCGCTCATCGAGGCCGAGGGGGACATGGACAAGGCCGTCGAGATCATCCTGAAAAAAGGGCTCGCCAAGAGCGCCAAACGCGCCGGCTCGGTTGCGACCGAGGGCGTCATCGCTACCGGCATCGCGCCCGACGGCAAGACCGGAGTCATCGTCGAGGTCAACATTCAGACCGACTTCGCCGCGAGGAACGCCGACTTTCTCGCGTTCGTCGGCGCTGTCGTCAAGGTAGCCCTCGACGTTCGCGAAGGCGCCGACCTCGGTGCCCAGAAGGACCCGGACGGAGAGGCTACGCTCGAGGATCGACGCGCCGCGCTCGTCGGACGGCTCGGTGAGAACATCGCCATCCGGCGTTGGGCGAACCTGTTCGTAGAGGGTCCGGGGCGCGTGTGCTCCTACGTGCACCTGGGCGGAAAGATCGGCGTCCTGGCCGCATTCAAGGCCGCGAGCGGCGCGGCCGACGCGTCCGCGGCTTTCACCAAGTTCGCGGAAGACACCGCGATGCAGATTGCGGCCATGGCGCCACTCTATCTGACGATGAGCGACATTCCGGCAGGAGATCGCGAGAAGCAGGCCGAAATTTTCACCGCCCAGCTGGCCGAAGAAGCCAAGGTGCCGGAAGCGCGGCGCCCGCAAGTCGTGGAGGGCAAGGTTCAGAAATGGGCCAAGGAAGTGTGCTTGCTGGAGCAGCCGAGCATCCTCGAGACGTCGCAAAGCGTCGATCAGCTGCGCGCGGCGGTCGAGAAGGAGACGGGCGGCAGCGTGGCGATCACCGGCTTCGTTCGCTACCAGGTCGGCGAAGGCATCGACAAGCCTCAGGGACCGGACTTCGCCGACGAGGTAGCGCGAATGGCCGGCGCATGAGCCGCGCGTTTCTCTAGGCCCCGCGGGTGAGCGGGACGCGAGCTTTTCTCCGGGACGCGCCAGACTCCCTCGCGCAAACACAGCCCGAAGACCACGCCGAAGGCGATGAAGAACGCGGGAGCGTACAAGACCTCGCGCGAGAAACTGCCGCGTACGACCCAAAGGATCAACAGGTAGCGTAAGAGCACGTGCGCCGACTCGCTCGGGACGGCCCGGTGCCGGCGCCAGAGCGAGTAGCCGAGGGCGAAGAACGCCGTCGTCGTGATCAGACCAAAGCCTCCCACGATGTAGCCGAAGACGTTGTGCGTATCGATCATGCCAAAAGACAGATCGAGCCGCCTCGGCAGCTCGGAATGCACGCCGTCGGGAGAGGCTCCGAGCACCGGATTCTCGAGGCCGATCTCAAGGGCGGTCAGGAAAAGCTCCCATCTCGTTTCGTCGGAGCCATAACCTTCCAGGGTCAGGTTCCAGCGCCGTTCGAACGCGGCGGTGGAGGACAACTCGGTCAGCACCCAATAGACGGCGACGGCAAAGACGCCGAGGACGACAACGGCGCGGACACTACGGCCGCGGGCGGCCAGAAGGAACGCCGCCACCAGTACGCCGAGCCACCCGGACCGGTTGCCGGTGGCGAACAACCCGGCCGTGATGCAGATGGCGCCGAGGGTGGCGAAGGCGCGCGACCACGGCCCCGCTTGGCGGTCGAGCGCTACGGCTCCGCCCAAGAGCAGGCCGGGCAAGGCGAGCAGCGAATAGGCGTTCTTGCCTCCGATGTCGAGCATTTCCGTAGCGCCGACGAGGTCGTTTTCGATCTGTATCATGCCACGCACCGCGAACACCGCCGCGACCAGACACAGGACCGTGCCGGCGGCGCGGAAGTCCGCGCGACTCTTGGTCAGGAAGGCGGCGGTCAAAAACGTGGCGAACGCCGCCGAGATCTTCAAGCATTCGCCGAAGCCAGAAGGATCGCGGAGCGCGATGACGAAGTAGAGGATCAGAAACGCGCCCATCCAGGTGGCGATGAGCGGCGGTATGCGCCCGAGCTTCGGCAAAGTCACGAACGGCAAGAGGAGCGCGATGAGCACCAGATACGGGTGGACCAGGAGGCCCCCGACTTCGATGCGCGCGTCTTCGAAGCCGGAGCCGAGCAGAAGCGTGCACACGCCGAGCAAGAGGTAGCCGTTCAGCGAGACACGCCGATCTTCCAGCTGCGGCGACCCCTCGGACGCACTGCGAGCGTCGCCGAGCGCCGGGGCTCGGCTCGGCGCCGTCCGCTCCTCGCGCTCCTCGCGCTCATGGCTACGGCGCGGGCCGCTCATCTCGCGTCATATGAGCCAAGAGGTCGCGCCGGGCAAGCTTTCTCGCACGGTGACCGGCCTCCCGACGACCAATACGCGCCCGCGGAAAAATCAGGGGCGGGCAAGCC
Source organism: Polyangiaceae bacterium (assembly GCA_036393455.1). Lineage (GTDB taxonomy): Bacteria > Myxococcota_A > Polyangia > Polyangiales > Polyangiaceae > DASWGX01. Next base: position 1,052 of record DASWGX010000503.1, on the reverse strand, counting down.
GTTCGGCTTGGCGCGACGCTCGCGCCGCGCCTAGGCTCGTCCCTGCTTGGGCCAATTCATTCTCGCACTGCACGCCGGGCACAACTCCAGCGCCGTCATCGGCGATGAGACGGGGGTCGTTTACGCCGTTCAGGAAGAGCGGTTGAGGGGCGAAAAGAACTACTGGGGCTTTCCGAGCCGAGCGCTGCAGAGCTGCCTCGCTCACGTCGGTGCGAAACCCACGGACCTTTTGGCCGTGGCTTATGGTGGCCGCCAAGCTTTCGTTCGCTACCACGCGCGCGACGACGTGCTCGAGGCTTATCGGCGCCAGGCGACTCCGCTCGGAAAACTGCGCCAGCGCGTGGCGATGCCGGTCGTGCTCAAGCTTCAGCCCGAGTACGGACGGCGCGACGTGGCGCGTCGCCTCGACGAGTTCGGGTTGTCCGGCGTGCCGTTTTCCCCGTTCGATCACCACGCGTGCCACGCAGCCAGCGCTCACTACGGGTTGCGCCGGGACCCGGACGAGGAAAACCTCGTTTTGACAGCGGACGGAATGGGGGACCAGCTCTGTGCCAGCGTGCGCGTGATGGGCGCGGGCGGCGAAAGAGCGCTCGGCGCGACCCACTGGGCAAACTCCCTCGGCGCCATCTATTCTTGGGTGACGTACCTGATGGGCTTCGTCCCGCTCGAGCACGAGTACAAGCTGATGGGAATGGCGCCGTACGCATCGAGCTCCGCGGCGAACGAGGTGGCCGACGTGTTCGCACGTTACCTCGGTCTATCGGAGAGCGGGCTCGGTTTTCGCCGCAAGACGCTCAAGCGCACGAACGATCTCGGCGCGCGAATCGAGCGCGACCTGCGGGGCCGCCGCTTCGACCACATTTGCGCCGGCTTGCAGGAGTTCACCGAAAGGCTGCTCAGCGAGTGGGTGGCAAAGTCGGTTCGCGCAAGCGGCATCGGGCGCGTTCGGGCGGCGGGCGGCGTATTCATGAACGTCAAGGCCAACAAGCGCATCGGCGAGCTCGAGAGCGTCGAAGAGTTCGAGGCTTTCCCTTCGTGCGGTGACGAAACAC